>JAPKZP010000063.1 GCA_026393735.1 Acidobacteriota bacterium | reverse complement strand
CGCTGTTCGCGCTGGCAACCGGCGCGTTCCCTGGAGAGGCCGACGTGAGCACCGTCGGTGCCCTGGCCGCCGAGGCCGTGTCCGCAGCCGTGCTGCGCGGCGTGCGGCAGGCGACGAGTCTGCCGGGACTCCCCGCCGTGCGCGACCTGCAGGCGCCACCACGCTGACGTGAACCTCCACCTGCTGCTCCTCGCCTGCTACTCCGGCGTGCTCCTCGCCGTGGGCCTGGCGGTCAGCCGGAAGGTCAAGAACTCGACGAGCTTCTTCGTGGCCAACCGCGGATTGCCCCCAATCCTGCTGTTCTCGACGCTGTTGGCCGCGAACATCGGCGCCGGGTCCACCGTCGGCGCCACCGGACTCGCGTACCGCGACGGCCTGAGCGCCTGGTGGTGGAACGGGTCGGCGGGCATCGGATCGCTCCTGCTTGCATTCTGGATTGGCCCGCGCGCCTGGCGCCTCGCCTCGGCGCATGGATTCCTGACCACCGGCGATCTGCTCGAACACCGGTTTGGCGGCCGAGTCCGTGCGACCATCTCGGCCATCCTGTGGCTGGCGACGCTGTCGATCCTCGCCGGCCAGTTGATCGGCATCGCCTGGATCCTCAACGTCGTCGCCGGGCTTCCCAAGTGGGCGGGCTGCCTGATCGGCGGCGGTCTCGTGACAACCTACTTCGCGGCGGGCGGCCTGCTCGGGTCGGCGTGGGTCAACGTCGTGCAGCTGTGCGTCAAGCTCTGCGGGTTCGCGATTGCCCTGCCCGTGGTGCTGGCGGGGGCGGGGGGCGTCGGCGCGATCCTGCAGGCGTCCCCGGATCCGGGTTTCGCGTCGTTCTGGCGCGGCTCGTCGTCGCTCGCGTTTCTCGTGCTGCTGGTCCCGGCGTTCATGAGCTCGCCGGGACTGCTGCAGAAGACCTTCGGCGGCGTCTCGGCGCGTGCTGTGCGGATCGGCGTCGGGGCCAACGCCGTCATGCTGATGCTGTTCGGATTCGTGCCGGCGCTGCTCGGCATGACGGCCCGGATGCATCACCCGGGTCTCGCCCAGGAACTGGCGCTTCCCACGCTGCTCGTGCGCGATCTCCCCGCCGGCATCGGCAGCCTGCTGCTCGCCGCGATCTTTTCAGCCGAGATCAGCGCCGCTGACGCCGTGCTGTTCATGCTCTCGACGTCGCTCTCGCAGGATCTCTACCGGCGATTCGTGAATCCGTCGGCGTCGGACGCCCAGGTGCTCAGGATGGCGCGGCGGGCGGCGGTGGCGGGCGGCATGTGCGGAATTGCGATTGCCCTGATCACCCCGACTATCGTCGGGGCGCTGAGCGTCTTCTACTCGATGCTCGGCGCGACGCTGTTCGTGCCGCTGACCGTCGCGCTCCACGCGCGCACGGACCGGCGGCGCGAAGTCTCGTGGTCGATCGCGGCTGGCGCGGTGGCCGTGGCGGCCACGCAGGCCGCCGTGGGCAGCCACGCCGGGAGTATCTGGACTCCCGCGACGATCGGGCTGACCAGCGCGGTGACGGCGTACGGCGCCGCGGTCCTCGCCTACCGCCAGCGGAACAAGGCCAACAGGTTCGAGTAGTCGTCGGTCCACACGCGGGCGGCCGGCTCTTCAATGCGGCCCCAGCGGCTGTCGGACCCGAGCGGCCCCAGGTCCTCGCGATCGCGCGCCATCACGACCCATTCCGACGGCGTCCAGCCCGACCAGTCGTCCTTGCTCATGCTTCTCATGTCCAACTGGCGCACGTGCGCCAGCCCGGCGTCGTTCGCGAGCGCCAGGAACTCCCGCCGAAGCCGCAGGAACCGGCTGGATGCGTGAAAGGCCAACACGCCTCCCGGCTTCAGCTTCGAGAGGTACAGCTGGACGGCCTCCCGGGTGAGCAGGTGCACAGGCACGGCGTCCGAGCTGAACGCATCGAGGACCAGGAGATCGAAGCCGTGCGCGGGCGCGTGCACGAGCGACAGCCTCGCGTCCCCCACCTCGACGCGCACGGGCACGGCGGCGTCACGAAGAAACGAGAAGTACCCCGCGTCGCGCGCCAGGCGCAGCACGACGGGGTCGATCTCGTAAAACGTCCATGTCTGGCCTGGCAGTGCGTAGCCGGCGAGGGCACCCGTGCCCAGGCCGACCACCCCGATCGACTGGCCCGCCTTCCGTGCCATCGCCTCGAACACCTGGCCCGCCGGCCCGCTGCGCGTGTAGTACGTCTGCGGTTCGCGCGCCTTCGCCGGGTCGAGGCTTTGTGCGCCGTGCAGCGTGTTGCCGTGGAACAGCAGTCGCAGGTGGTGCTCGCTGTCGACCACGACCCGGTGCACACCGAAGAAACTCCGCTCGACATCGACGACGGCGCCGAACTTGCTCGGCTGCAGCGACCACACGAGGAGCACGGCCGCGAGCCCCAGGCCGAGGCGCACCGGGCGTGGTGAGAACACGTAGCACAGGAAGACGGGCAGCCCCAGGCCGAGCGGCAGCCCCAGCTTCCCCAGACTCGAACCGCTCTGCCCCGTCATGGCCAGCAGGGCGAAGGTCGCCGTGCCAAGCGCGACCGGCATCCAGAGGTCGGCAGCGTCCATCCTCGCCCGCTTGACCGGCACGCCACGGTAGGGCTTGAGCAGGCACACGGCTACGATGGCGAGTGGGTACTCCCGGGGGAGCGTGAAGACGAGCGGCGCCACCAGCGCATTGAACAGCCCGCCGATCGCGCCGCCCACCGACAGGCACAGGTAGAAGAGGGTCAGGAACTGGGCGGGCGGGCGTTCATCCGCCAGTTGCTGGTGGCAGATCAGCGCCGAAATGAAGAACGCGGCCAGGTGCAGCGGCACGAACGCCCAGGCGGGCTCCGACACGCCGACCGCCAGGACGATGCCGAGCGGCAGCACGACGAGCGGCAGCAGGATCACCAGCACGCGCGTGGGAATAAGCGGCCGTGGCGCAAACGCAAGGACGAAGGTCGACAGGTACAGCAGCAGCGGCACGACCCAC
The DNA here is from genome assembly GCA_026393735.1 of Acidobacteriota bacterium. Taxonomy (GTDB): domain Bacteria; phylum Acidobacteriota; class Vicinamibacteria; order Vicinamibacterales; family JAKQTR01; genus JAKQTR01. The sequence goes on along the minus strand of JAPKZP010000063.1, from coordinate 21,948 downwards.
AACAGCGGTACGACCGCCACGTCCGTCGACAGGTATGTCGTCACGCCAAGCAGCAGGCTGGACGGCACCGCGGCGAGGGTCGTCCAGCGAAGAAGCTGCGACCCGGATAGAGCGAGGTCAGGACTCGCGTTGGGTTTGCTGCCTGTGGAACAGGCCTTCAGGCCTGTCTTCGCAGGGCTGAAGCCCTTCGCCACATCGGCGTTCGGACCAGTCTTGGGGACTGCAGGGTCTGGGGCAGTGATCGAGACTGAGCCCGCACGCTGGCCGCGCGGGTGCTTCCAGAGCAGTGCGGCACACCCAAGCACGAGCACCGCAAAGACCATGTAGCCTGTCGACCACGCGATGCCCTGTGCGTTCACGCCCAGCCACGGCTCGACGAGAAACGGATACCCGACAAGCCCGATCATGCTGCCCAGGTTGCTGGCGCGGTAGAGGAAGTACGGGTCGTGCGCGTCGGGATGCTCCGTGTTGGCGAACCAGTGCTGCAGGATCGGGGCCGTGGTCGACACGACGAAGAACGGCAACCCGATCGAGACCGTCAGCACGGCTAGCAGCCACGGGATGGGATTCGCACTCGGCGGCGGAGCCCAGCCGGGCACAATGCGAACGGGGAGAACGGCCACGGCCAGCACGAGCAGCGCCGAGTGCACCGCGAGCTGCGATCGCAGCCCGAGCCAGCGCGTCGACGCCCACGCATAGAGGTACCCGGCCAGCAGCGTCAACTGGAAGAACACGAGGCACGTGGCCCATACCGCCGGCGCGCCGCCCAGCGTCGGCAGGACGAGGCGGCCGAACAGCGGCTCGAGCAGGAACAGCAGGACCGACCCGGCGAAGAGCGCGACGGTGAAGACGGCGGTGACAGTGCGCACGGACGTCAGGCTACCAGATCAGCATGCCGAAGGGATTGGCGTAGTCGTCGGTCCACACGCGACCGCGGGCCCCCGGCACCTGGAGCCATCGGCTGCTGTCGGCCAGCGCGCCGAAGTCCTCCCGCTTCCTCGCGAGGACCACGAACTGCGACGCCGTCTTCCCGCGCCGGATGTCGGCCTCCGTCACCATCGCGTCGTGCTGCCAGAGGTGCACGAGCCCGGCATCCGCGGCCAGATCGGCAATCACGCGATGCACCGCCAGGTACCGGTTCGACGTATTGAACACGAGCACCCCCCCTGGCTCGAGGTGCGCCAGGTACGTCTGCACGGCTTCACGCGTCAGCAGGTGAATCGGCACGGCATCGGAACTGAATGCATCGAGGAACACCACGTTGAACAGCTTCGTCGACCGTCCAAGGGTCAGCCGCCCGTCACCAACCACGATCTCCTTCGGGGCGGGCATGTCGCGCAGGAACGAGAAGTAACCTGAGTCGCGGGCCAGGTGGACGACAACGGGATCGATCTCGAAGAACGTCCAGCTGTCGCCCGCGCGGCTGTAGCTCGCCACGCCGCCGGCGCCGAGGCCGACCACGGCGACTTTCAGCGGGCGCCCCCGTTCGACCAGCGACGTCAGCAGCTGGCCAAGCGGCCCGCTCCGCGTGTAGTACGTCAGCGGTTCGAGGCCCTTGCCGCTCGCGAGGTTCTGGCCGCCATGGATGGTCGTCCCATGGAAGAGCCACCGGATCCCCGCGATCCTGTCGTCCACGACGCGGTGCATGCCGAAGAACGACCGCTCGGTGTCGAGCACCGTGCCCATGGCATTTGGTTTCGCCATGCTTGCGACGAGCACCGCCGTCACCGCCAGACCGAACCGGAATGGGCGAGCCGAGAAAGCGTAGCAGACGGCCATCGACACGGCGATCGCCAGCATCGCGCCGGCCGAGAATCCCAGCCATTGGATCGAAGGCACCGTTCGCACCAGGCCGAACGCCAGCACGCCGAGCGCCGCCGGAAGCCAGACATCCCGCGCGCTGACGCGTCCCTCCCCTTCCTTGCCCCGCGGCGGCTTCAGGAAGCAGGCCGCCGCCAGCACTATCGGATACTCCGCCGTCGAGCGAAACAACAGCGGTGCCGCGACAGCATTGAACAGCCCGCCGACCGCCCCGCCAATCGACATCCACAGGTAGAAGCTCGTGAGGTGCGTCCGGTCCGGTCGGGCATCGGCGAGCTGGCGGTGACACAGCAGCGCGACGACAACGAAGGTGACGACGTGCAGGAGGCCAAGCGGACCGGCCGGCCGCGTGGCTTCCATCATCAGGATGAGCAGCAGCGGCAGCACGAGCATCGGCATCAGCAGCGTCAGGGCGCCCGTCGAGACGATAGGCTTCTGGGCGAACGCCACCACGAAGGTCAGCAGGTACAGCGCCAGCGGAATGACCCACAAGAGCGGCACGGCCGCCACGTCGGTTGACAGGTACGTCGTCACGCCCATCAGCAGGCTCGACGGCACCGCTGCAAGTGCCACCCACCGGAGTCGCATGGGCCACGACACCGGCCGGTTCTCGATCGCCGGCGCCGCGTCACGTGCGGTGGCCTGGACCCGGTGCGTGCGCTTCCGCCCGGAGCGTTCCTCCGGCACGTCTGCAGCGACCGGAGTGTTTGTGGCCCGGTAGCGCCGGGCGTAGTACGCGCACGCCAGCACGAGCAGGACGAACGCGCCGTACGCAAAGGACCACGACATGCTCTGCATCCGCAGGCCGAGCAACGGTTCGACGATGGACGGGTAGGCCAGCAGGGCGGCGAAGCTGCCGAGGTTGCTGGCCTGGTACAGGAAGTAGGGGTCTGTGGCGTCCGGGTGGTCCGTGTGCGAGAACCACTGCTGCAGCAGCGGGGCGGTGGTGGCCACGACGAGGAACGGCAGGCCGACCGACGCGACGAGCGCGACCAGCAGCCACATCACCGGGCTGTGCTCCGTCGGCGGCAGGCCAATCTGCACGACGTGAACCGGCAACAGGACGAGCGGCAGCAGCACGACGACGGCGTGCGTGACAATCTGGCGGTTCGGGCTCAGGTACTTGGCCAGCAGACGCGCGTACAGGTACCCGCCCAGGAGTGCGATCTGGAAGAACACCAGGCAGGTGTTCCAGACCGCAGGCGCGCCACCGAGCCGCGGCAGCAGCATGCGCCCCACCATGGGCTCGAGCAGGAAAAGCAGCGCAGACCCCGCGAACAGCGTCAGCGCGAACAGCACGGTCAGCAGGACACGCCGGGTGCGGTGAGCGATCATTGCTCTGGATTCTACGATGGGCGGGACGTGACCGTCCGGAAAAAGCGCCGGGGGCGAGTCGGTCCGGCTTGACAGCGGCAGGGCTGCCGTCGAATGCTGGCGGAATGGTTCGCGACATTCAGGGTCCGGCCGGCCGCCTCGAAGCGCTGCTCGACGACCCCGCGTGGAACTGTCGCGTCGGGCCGGTGCGCGAGGCGGGTGGCGCCACGCCGTCGATTGACGCCTGCCTCGATACGCCTCCGCGCGTCGCCGTCGTCCTGGCGCACCCGTTGCCCACCGGCGGCGGCACCATGCACAACAAGGTCGTCTACCAGATCGCGAAGGGGTTCTGCCGGACGGGTGCGGCCGTGCTGCGCTTCAACTTCCGCGGCGTCGGCACGAGCGAGGGTCGTTTCGAGGACGGCCCGGGCGAGATGGCTGACTTCCGCGCCGCGCTCGACTTCATGGCGGCCCGGTACCCCGGCGTCGAACTCTGGGCCGCAGGGTTTTCCTTCGGCGCCTGGATCGCGTTGACCGTCGGTGCGACGGACGACCGCGTGTCCACGCTCATCGGCGTGGCGCCGCCCGTCGATCGCTACGACTTCTCCGCGGTGCTCGAGAGCCTCAAGCCGAAGTTCTTCATCCAGGGCGACCGCGACGATCTGTGCCCCTACCAGTCCATGCGCGCGTTCTACGCCCGGGTGCCCGGACCCAAGGAACTCGTCACGATCGACGGAGCCGATCACCTGTTCGATGGGCTGTCGTCGGAGGTGGCGGAGGCCGTGGAAGAGCTGCTGGGTGGATACGCGGCGAGCATGGATGATGCGCACTAGAGGATCGAGGTTCGGCGGCGCAACGTCGGTGGCCGCAACCATTGCGCTGCTGCTCGTCATTCTTGGACTTAGCGCCTGCTCGGGGCCGCCTGTGGATCCAGTGGCGATCTACGTCACGAGGCTCCAGGCCGAGCGGGCGGCGAAGGACGACGCGTTCCGGCGTCAGGTCGGTCAGCCCGTTCCGGCCGAGAAGCGTGCGCAGTACCTGCCGCTGAAGTACTTCGCTCCTGACCCCTCCTACTCGGTTTCGGCGTCGTTCACGCCGGCCGCGACGCGCACAGCCGTACAGATGCCGACCTCCACCGGCCAGATCCGCGACATGGAATTGGTCGGCACGCTCGAGTTCACGCTGAAGGGGCGCCAGTTGTCGCTGGGCGCGTTCGTCGAAACAGGGACGCCTCCCAACGACCTGTTCGTTCCCTTCTCCGATCTGACGAGCGGCGCCGAAACGTACCCGGCCGGCCGGTATCTGGAAATTGCGCGCACGGCGACGGGCATCTACACGATCGACTTCAACCGCGCGTTTCACCCGTACTGCTACTACAACCCTGACTACGACTGCCCGTACCCGCCGCCATCGAATCGGCTGCCGTTGCCCGTGCGCGCCGGAGAGAAGCTCGCACAGTCGAACGTGCCGGCCGCGGGACGGTGAGTTCGGGCTCAGCCCGTCGGCAGGTGTTCCACCGCTCGTCCCCGCTCACTCATGCCGGCAAAACGCTTTTCCGGGGTTCCTTCGGCGGAAGGTGGGGCCCCACTCCGTCGCTTGTTGCTGTCGACTTCGTCACCCCACCAGGATTTCGGCCCCTCCGAAGCGTTTTGCAGACTGACGCCGAGCGGCATGGTTCGAGGGGACTCCCGGTAGAACACCTGCCTCCGCTGAATTGGCGCTGTTTCGACGGGGCATAGTGGCTGCGGGTGACGGCGAAGGGTCCCTTTTGCCCGCAGGCGAATCACCGAAGCTCAGCCGAGGACAAACTGGGACCCGAGCCGGCAGGACCCGCAGCCGCGGGGACATCCGACTGCAGCCGAACCCCGCCCCAGGACACCGCTCGGGACGACCATGCGTCTTTCGAGGGGTCGAAGGGCCGAATCCCGGGTAAGATTCCCCCGCGGCCAGCCCTGCGGCCGCGTGCTCTTGTCTCTCCCAAGGAGTATTCATGCGACACCGTCTTCATTCGATGCGGGGACTGGTCCTGGTCGTGTGCGTGCTGGTCACAGCCGTCGGGCTGTCGGCCCAGCCGCCCGCGAAACGCCCGGTTCCGTACGACGCCTACGACAGCTGGAAGTCCATCCAGGGGACGAAGATCTCGCGCGACGGCACATGGCTCGTCTACACGCTGGCCGCGCAGGACGGCGACGGTGAACTCGTCGTCCGGAACCTGAAGAGCGGCACCGAGAAACGCCAGGCCCGCGGCAAGGACGGCGTCATCACGGCCGACGACAGATTCGTGGTCTTTGCGATCGCGCCGCCCAAAGCCGACGTCGACAAGGCCAAGAGGGAAAAGAAGAAGCCCGAGGAACAGCCCAAGGGCGGGCTCGGGATCCTCAATCTCGCCACCGGCGACGTCTTCACGGCCGATCGCGTGAAGAGCTTCAAGGTGGCCGACGAGTCGGGCAAGTTCGTCGCCTACCTGCTCGAGGCGCCCGAGAAGAAGGCCGAGGCCAAGGACGACAAGAAGGAAGGCGAACCGAAGCCCGAGGCCAAGGCCGATGCGCCCAAGAAGCCCAAGGAAAAGAAGAAGGACCCGGGCACCGACCTCCTCGTCCGCGAGCTCGCGACGGGGACCCAGGCAACGATCAACGAGGTCGTGGAGTATGTCTGGACGAAGGACGGCAGCTGGCTGGCCTACGGCACGTCGTCGGTCGCCAAGACGCCGGAAAAGGACGGGGCGTTCGCGCGCCGCATGTCCGACGGCGTGACGAAGACGCTGCTGTCGGGCCTCGGCCACTACAAGAGCTTCGCGTTCGACGACAAGGCCGCGCAGCTGGCCTTCCTCGCCGATCGCGACTCATACAAGGAGAACCCCGCGACCTGCAAGCTGTTCCACTGGCTCACCGCGAGTGACGTGGCAACGGAACTTGTCGCCGCCTCGACAAAGGGCATGCCCGCCGGCATGACCGTGAGCGAGAACGGGAAGACGGAGTTTTCGAAGGATGGCGCGCGCCTGTTCTTCGGCTATGCGAGACCGCCGGCGGCCGAGGCGGCCGAAGACGCTCCCGAGCCCGTCAAGGTCGACATCTGGAACTCCAAGGACCCGCTGCTGCAGCCGATGCAGAAAGTCCGCGCCGATGACGAGAAGAAGCGCAGCTTCCGCGCGGTGGTGCACCTGAAGGACAAACGGCTCGTGCCGCTGGCCTCAGAGGACATGCCGGACCTGACTGTCATCGATACGTCCGCCATCGCACTCGGCGCGTCCGACGTCGCGTACCGCCAGCTCGTGTCGTGGGATGCCGAGCACAACGACTACTACGCCGTCAGCCTCCAGGATGGCTCGCGCAAGAAGCTGCTCGAGAAGACGCGCTTCGCCGCCTCGTTGTCGCCGGGCGGCACTCACGTGCTGACGTTCAACGCGGACGACAGCCAGTGGTACTCGGTGCGCGTCAGCGACGGCTTCAAGACCAGCCTGACCGGCAAGCTCGGCGTCCGATTCGACGACGAGTCGAACGATACGCCGGAGCCCGCGCGGGCCTACGGTTCGCCGGGGTGGACGTCAGGAGACCGGTCGGTCCTGCTGTACGACAAGTACGACATCTGGGAAGTCCGCCCGGACGGCACGGAGGCGCGCATGGTGACAGGCGGCCATGGACGAAAGGCCCGGATCGTATTCCGGTACGTGCGAACGGATCCTGAGGAGAAGACGCTTCCGACCGACAAGCCATTCGTTCTGTCGGCGCTCGACGACCTCACCAAGGCGACCGGTTACTACCGCGTCGCGCCGACGGCCGCACCGGCCGCCCCCGCGACCAAGCCCGCAAAGCCGGCGAAGGGTGCACCCGCCCCGCCGCCGCCCGCGCCGCTCCCGCCGGGATACGCCGAACCGCAGAAGCTCGTGATGCTCGACAAGCAGCTCGGCAGCCCGGGCGTCGGTGGTCCTGGAGGCGGAGGCCCTGGCGGCGGTGGCGGTGGCGGCACATTGCTCAAGCCGAAGAACGCCGACAGCCCGATCATCCTGACAGCGCAGCGCTTCGACGAGTTCCCGGACCTGTGGGCCGCGGGCCCGAATTTCGAGAATATGGCGAAGATCAGCAACGCCAATCCGCAGATGGCGCAGTACGTCTGGGGGCGCTCGGAGCTCGTCGACTACCGCAACGACGATGGCAAGATGCTGCGCGCGATTCTGACGAAGCCCGAGACCTTCGACCCGTCGAAGAAGTACCCGCTGATGGTCTACATCTACGAGGAGCTGACGAACGGGCTGCACCGCTTCGTTGCGCCCGCGCCCGGCACCAGCATCAACGTCTCCCGCTACGTCAGCGCCGGCTACATCGTCATGCAGCCGGACATCGTGTACGACACGGGTTACCCGGGCGAGAGCGCGTACAAGTGCGTGATCCCGGCGGTGCAGCAGCTGGTAGCCAAGGGGTTTGTCGATCCGGCCCGGATTGGCATCCAGGGCCACAGCTGGGGCGGGTATCAGATCACGTATCTCATCACGCGCACCGACATCTTCCGCGCCGTCGAGGCCGGCGCGTCGGTGTCGAACATGGTGAGCGCCTACGGCGGCATCCGCTGGGGATCGGGTATGTCGCGCGCGTTCCAGTACGAGCGCACGCAGAGCCGCATCGGCGCGCCGCCATGGATCAGGTCGCTGCAGTTCATCGAGAACTCGCCCATCTTCTGGGTCGAGAAAGTGAACACGCCGTATCTCACGATTGCCAACGACGAAGACGATGCGGTGCCGTGGTACCAGGGAATCGAGTTCTTCTCGGCGCTGCGAAGGCTGGGCAAGGAAGCCTACATGTTCAACTTCAACGGCGAGAAGCACGGCCTGCGGGAGCGCGAGAACCAGAAGTACTGGACGATTCACCTCGACGAGTTCTTCGACCACTACCTGCTGGGCAAGGCGCGGCCGGAGTGGATGGACAAGGGCGTGCCGTATCTCGAGCGCGGCAAGCGGGACGTGAGCGGGTACTACAAGAAACCCGCGGAACAGAAGTAGTTCGGGGTTCGGGGTTCACTCCGGAGCCTGAGGGCGCGCTCACGGGTACGACAAAAAGGGCCTGACGGGGAAACCCCTCGCCAGGCCCTTCGTGTTCGCGACAGGATGACAGCTAGCCCTTGATTCCCGCCACTTCCTGATACAGGAACGCCGACGCCAGGATGCCCTGGAAGAAGTTGTCGAGGTTGAACTTCTCGTTCGGCGCGTGCAGGTTGTCGTCCGGAAGCCCGAACCCGAAGAGCACACAGGGCACGTTGAGGGCTTCCTGGAACGTTGCGACGACCGGAATCGACCCGCCTTCGCGGGTGAAGACCGGGCGCTTGCCGAAGCCCTTCTCGATGGCCCGGCCGGCCGCCTGCACGTAGATATTGTCGAAGTCGGTCATCCACGGCATGGCGCCGTGCATGCGCGTGATCTTCAGGTCCACGGTCTTCGGCGTGATCTTCTTCACGTAGGCTTCAAACAGCTCGGCGATCGCGACCGGGTCCTGGTTCGGCACGATGCGCATGCTGACTTTGGCCATGGCCGTCGCCGGGATCACGGTCTTGCTCCCCTCGCCCGTCCAGCCTGCCACCATCCCGTTGACATCCAGCGTCGGCCGCGCCCACATCCGCTCGAGCACGGAGTAGCCGCGCTCGCCGAAGAGCCGCGGCGCGCCCAGGTACTTCTTCACGCTGACCTCGTTGAACGGCAGCCGCCGGAACTCCGCGCGTTCCTCGTCGCGAAGCGCGCGGACGGCATCGTAGAAGCCCGGGATCTTGACGGTGCCGCTCCTGTCCTTGAGCTGCGCCAGCACCTGCGCCATGACGTTGGCCGGGTTTGCCACGACACCGCCGTACGATCCGGAATGCAGGTCGCCCTTGGTGCCGCGCATGTCGATCTGCATGTAGACCAGTCCCCGCAGGCCGTAGCAGAGCGACGGCACGCCGCGATCGAACATCTCCGTGTCGGAGATGAGCACCATGTCCGACGCGAGATCCGCGGCATGCGCCTTCACGTACGGGCCGAGGTTGACGCTGCCCACCTCCTCTTCGCCCTCGAGGATCACCTTGAAGTTGACCGGCAGGCGGCCGGACTTCGTGATGTGCGCCTCGATGGCCTTGAAGTGGACGAACACCTGCCCCTTGTCGTCACTCGCCCCGCGCGCGTAGATCTCGCCGTCGCGGACCGTCGCCTCGAACGGCGGCGACTGCCACAGGTCTACCGGGTCGACCGGCTGCACGTCGTAGTGGCCGTAGAAGAGCACCGTCGGTTTCCCTTCCGCATGCAGCCAGTCGCCGTACACGAGCGGATGGCCGGCCGTGTCGATGACGCGGACGTTCTCGAGGCCGATGCGGCTCATTTCGGCGGCGGTCCATTCGGCACATCGGCGAACGTCGGTCTGGTGCTCCGGCATCGCACTGATGCTGGGAATCGCGAGAAACTGCTTCAGTTCTTCGACGTAGCGATCGCGGTTCGTGTTGATGAAATCAAGGACGTCGTTCATGGTGTGCACCTCGAGGTTGCCTTCGCCGATCATACCCGGAAACGCAGGGCTGAAGCCCTGCGCCACGACCGCTCGCGCAACCTGCTGCGGCACGCAAGGCTGAAGCCCCACGCCGCTGCTTCAGCCTGTCGATCCGGCGCGGGCGGTTGTGGAGCAGGACTTTAGTCCTGCTTGAAGAATCGTGCCAAGGGTACAATCGCTCCGTGATCCCGTCACCCGCTGAGAAGTACCGGCTGCTGCTGATGGTGTCGGAGGCTGCCAATGCCCAACTCGACCTGGGCGGCGTCCTGTCCTCGGTCGCCGGCGTCCTGCGCCCGGTCGTGGACGTCGACGCCATCCTGATCGTCACCACCGACGGTCAGGCATTGAGGCCGCACGCCATCCACATCGAAGGCGTCGAACGTCACGCCGGAGAGGACGTGCTCGACGCGGTGGCGCGGGCCCTCGAGATGACGCCGGATGCCTACGACGCCCGGTTCGGCCGGACGCTCGTGCGGGCCGGTTCGGGAACCGAGCGCGTCGGCGAGACCGGGCGGGCGGACGTCTGTCAGGATCTGGCCGCCAATCGCCGCTATCCGGAAGACGACCGCCTCGTGTCCCACGGCGTGCGCGCCTACGTGAGGACTCCTCTGATCGTCCGCGCGGGCCTGATCGGATCGATCACGTTCGCCCGCCTTCGCGATCGGCGCTTCACAGACGAGGAGGTCGAGGTGCTCGAGGAGGTCACGCGACCGATCGCCGGCGCGGTCGCGAATGCACTCGCCTACGACGAGATCGGCCGGCTCAAGAACCGCCTGCAGGAGGAGAACCACGCGCTGCGGCGCGACCTCGACGAACAGTTCATGCTCGACGACATCATCGGTTCGTCGCCTGCGCTGCGTGCGGTGGTACGCCAGGTCGAGAAGGTCGCGCCGACGGACTCGACCGTGCTCATCACCGGAGAGACCGGTACGGGCAAGGAACTGGTCGCGCGCGCGATCCACCGCCGATCGAAGCGCGCCGCGCGGCCGATGATCAAGGCCAACCTGGCGGCCCTGCCCGATGCCCTCATCGCGTCCGAACTCTTCGGGCACGAGAAGGGGGCCTTCACCGGCGCCGTGCAACGGCACATCGGACGATTCGAGCTGGCGTCCAGCGGCACGCTCTTCCTGGACGAAATCGGCGAGCTCCCGCCGGATATGCAGGTCACGCTGCTGCGCGTGCTGCAGGAAGGCGAGTTCGAACGCGTCGGGGGCGTGGTGACTCTTCGCACCGACGCGCGGGTCATCGCCGCCACGAACCGCGACCTGGAAGCGGACGTCGCAAGCGGCCGGTTCCGCTCCGACCTGTTCTATCGCCTCAACGTCTTCCCCTTGCGCGTCCCCCCGCTTCGCGAACGGCGGGAGGACATCCCCGTGCTCATCGAGTATTTCGCGGCGCGCCACGGCACGCGACTGGGCAGGCGCTTCCGTGACGTCAAGCGCAGCGTGTTCTCGGCGCTCGTTGCGTACGACTGGCCCGGAAACGTGCGCGAACTTGAAAACGCGGTCGAGCGCGCGGCCATCCTCTCGGACGGAGACACACTCAGATTCGACGGCCTGTCCTGGGATACGGCCAGGCACGCTCAGGACGCGCCAGACGGGCTCCCGGTGGCGCCGCGTCCCGTTCAGGTCGGGCCGGACGGCGCCGAGGACGATCGCCGTCGGCGTGACATCGAGCGTGCGCTCCGTGCCTCGCGCGGCCGCGTGTCGGGCGGTCGTGGCGCGGCCACGCGGCTTGGCATTCCAGCCTCTACCCTCGAATCCCGCATCCGGCGCCTCGGCATCGACAAGTTCCGCTTCCGCTCGGCATGAAAGTTGATACTGGTCCCTCCAGCGAGGAACCAGGATGCTTCGTGTCGATACCCGCCGCGTGACGGCGGGAGCGCTTGAACTGCTCGTCAGCGGTACGCTCGACGCCGGTCACGTCCCGGTCATCCGCCACGCGGTCCTCGAGGCCGAAGCCCTCCACCATGGGGTCGTTCTCAATCTCGGCGGTTTGGTGGGCGTCGACCGCGTCGGCTGCCAGGCGTTGATCGATCTGACCTCCCACGGCACGCGCCTGCTCAACTGCCCGCCCTTCGTTCGCCGCTGGATTCGCGACGAGCGGCAGTCGCGCATTCACGACCGTTCGTGAATTCACGACGGCGAGTCCACGAGCGGCCGCCGCGCAAGTCTGGGTTGGGAGGTGTTTTCGGCCAGCATCCGGGAATAAATCACCTCCCGACCCCGATTGCCCGCTCGGCACCGATCTTGATGGATCGCTCTTCAGCGCCCGATTCGCGGGCCGGTAGAACGTCACCATGTCACTTGTCCGTTTCACTCCAGCGCTCGTCCTCGCGGCCGTCTTCGCGACGCCGCCGTCGGCTCATGCCGCCGATCCTCCGTCTGCTCCACCGCAGGCCCTGTCGTTCTCCGACGCGCGCGCCCGGATGCTGGGCGCCAACGAGACGGCCCTGGCGGCCCGCGAGGAGACGGTCGAGCGCCGCGAGGAGCGCTCGGCCATCAAGGGGCTCTACTGGCCCAAGGTCGAGTTGCACGCTCAGGCTACCCATCTCAACGAGAACATCATCCTCGACCTGGACCCGATTCGGCAGGTCATCAACACGCTGCATCAGTTGCCGTCCTCGTTGCTGCCCCCGTTCGAATCGACATTTCAGAAGCAGAACTTCTGGCTGACCAGCGTGTCCGTCACGTGGCCCATCTACACCGGCGGGAAGGTGCAGGCCGCCAACAAGGCGGCGGCGCTTCAGATCTCGGATGCGGACTACGCACAGCGGCAGACGGCCGGCACGCTCTCGTCGGATCTCGTGCGCCGGTACTTCGGCCTTCGCCTGGCGCTGCGCGCCCGCAGCGTGCGTGCGCAGGTGGTCGAGGGTCTTGCGACGCACGTGGCGCACGCGACGGCGCTCGAGCGCGAGGGCCAGATCGCGCGTGTCGAACGGCTGCACGCGGAGGTGGCCCGCGCCGACGCCCAGCGTCAACTCCAAAGCTCCGAGCACGATGTCGCCCTCGCGCGCACGGCGCTCGCGAGCGTCATGGCGTCCGAGACGCCGGTCGATCCCGCGTCGGGCCTGTTCCTTGTCTCGAATCTCGACGCACTCGAGGTGCTCGTCGCCCGGGCGATGGAGAATCACCCGGCGCTCGGCCGCATCATTGCGCAGCGCGGCCGCGCCGACCAGGCGGTCCGCGCCGAGAAAGCCGGCTGGCTGCCGACGGTGGCAGCCTTCGGCATGACGGAGTTGCACCGAAACGACATCACGCTCGTCAGCCCGACGTGGGCCGTGGGACTGGCTGCCACGTTCACGATCTTCGACGGGATGGAACGCGGTCACCGCATTGCCGCCGCGAAGAGCCAGCGGGCTCGCATCGACCTGCTCGAAGCACGAGCCCGCCGCGACATCGCGACCCTTGTTGAGCAGAAGTACCGATCGCTGACCAAGGCCCGCGACGAGTTCATCAGCCTCGATACGTCGCTCGAGCTCACCGTCGAGATGCTGCGGGTGCGACAGCGCGCATTCGAGGAAGGCATGGGCACGTCGCTCGAAGTCGTCGATGCGCAACTCGCGCTCCAGGGCGTCCAGCTCCGGCGCCTGGCTGTCGCGTGCGAGTTCGACGTTGCGCTTGCCGAGCTGCTGGAGGCCACCGGCGACGCCGACCGGTTCGAAGATATCCGCGCTCGCGCAGACCTGGATCCCGAGAAATGAACACCAAGTCACTGCTCCGAACCGTTCTCAGCACTACCGCCTGGGTCGTCCTCGCCGTCGTGGCCGTCACCGCCGTCTGGGCGTTCGTCCGGACCTGGCAGCGCGTCGCGCAGCCGGCGCCCGAGATTCTGCAGGGCCAGGTCGAGGCGACTGAAATCGACGTCTCGTCCAAGATCCCGGGACGCCTCGATACGATCGCTGTCCGCGAGGGCATGACGGTGAAGAAGGGCGACGTCGTCGCGACCCTCGACAGCCCGGAGATTGCCGCAAAGCTCGAGCAGGCCCGCTCGGCCCGCACGGCGGCCTCCGCGCAGAGGGACAAAGCCAACAACGGCGCACGCGAAGAAGAGATCCGCGCGGCCGAGTCGACGTGGCGCCGTGCCCGCGAAGCCGCCGATCTCGCCGAGCGCACGTTCAGGCGCGTCGATCGCCTCTCGAAAGAGGGCGTCACGCCCGGACAGCGGCGCGACGAGGCAGAGACCGTGTGGAAGACGGCGCGCGAGACGGAGGCGGCCGCGAAGGCGGTACTCGACATGGCACAGAACGGCGCCCGCACCGAGGACAAGGCTTCGGCAACCGCGATGGTCGGTGTCGCGAACGGCGCCGTCGCCGAGGTCGAAGCGTTCGCCAGAGAGATGACGATTCGCGCGCCCGCTGCGGGACAGGTCTACCGGCGCAATCTCGAGCCCGGTGAGATGGTGGCCGCCGGCCTGCCCATCGTTACGCTCGTCGATCTCGACGATGTGTGGGCGACGTTTCACCTGCGGGAGGATCGGCTGTCGGGGATGACCGTCGGCACGCGTCTGCGCGCGTCGATTCCCGCGCTCGGTCAGCGCGCCGCGGAATTCGAGGTGTCGTACCTAGCACCCGAGGCCGACTACGCCACCTGGCGGCCAACGAGCGCGCAGGGCGGCTTCGACTTGAAGTCGTTCGAGGTGCACGCGCGGCCCGTCCGTCCCATCCCGGGGCTTCGCCCGGGCATGAGCGTGACCATCATCGGTCGCCAGTAGCGCAAGCCTGATGTGGAGCACATCGCCATGACGTCCTCTCCTCGCACGACCGGCGTTCTCGCCGTTGCGCGCCGCGAGACCAGGCGTTGGGCGCGATCGCCCTTCTACCTCCTGATGCTGGTGGCGATGCCGGTGGCGGCGACCTTGTTGACGGTGGCGACCTTCAATCGCGGTGCCGCCCGTGACATCCCGGTGGCGATTGTCGATCAGGACGGCTCCGCGCTGTCGCGCGAGTTCGTCCGCATGATCGATGCGGCCGGCGGCGTGCGAGTGTCATCGGTCGAGGCCGGTCGGGACGAAGCGCGGCAAGCCGTGATCCGCGGGCACGCGTACGGCTTCGTCGTCGTGCCGGCGCACTTCGAACGTGACGTCGCGCGAGGCACGGCGCCCGTCGTGACGGCGTTCTACAACGCCCAGTACCTGCTGCCTGCCAGCCTCATCAAGAGCGCTCTCGTCGCCACGACCGCGACACTCTCGGCCCGTGTGGAAGTGCGCCAGCGCATGGCGGCCGGCGAACCGCTGGCAGCGGCCGTGGCGCACGTGGAGCCGATTACCCTGGACGTGCACACGCTCTTCAACCCTGAACTGAACTACGTCACGTACCTCGTGACGGCCTTGCTCCCCGCGCTCCTCCAGATCTTCATCGTGACGATCAGCGTGCATGCGTTCAGTGTCGAACTGCGGGTGGCTGGGAAAGCGCTGCCCTAGGCCGTGCACGTCACGCTGCTGGGCCTGCTGATGGTGGCCGCCCTGTACGGGTGGCTCGGCGTGCCGTTCCGCGGAAGCCTGTCCGTCGTCGCCTGGGCGACCGCGGCGTTTGGCCTCGCGTACCTCGCAATGGGCTTCGCGTTTGCCGCGGCGACGGGCAACCTGCGCCTCGGGACGAGCGTCGCCGCCTTCTACTGCGCGCCGGCGTTCGCCTTCGCCGGGGTCACGTTTCCGACGGAGGCGATGCCGGTCGTCGGTCAGGCGTGGAGCAGCCTGCTGCCGGTCACCCATTACCTGCGTATCCTCGTGCAGCAGGGCATGCGAGGAGCGCCGGCGGATACCTCTTGGCACGCGTTCATGGTGCTGGCGGCCTTTGCAGTCGCGCCGTGGCCCCTGCTCATGTGGCGCATGGCCCGCCTGCTGCGAGACCCGCACGCCTGGGGGCGGACGTGAGACTCCTGCTGCGCGCCGGGCTCGACGAGGCCCGCCTCGTCTTTACCGACGCGGGTGTTCTCATCATTACCGTCGCGGCCGTCGTCGTGTATTCATTCTTCTATCCCGTGCCGTACCTCAATCAGGTCCTCAGAGACGAACCGATCGCAGTGGTGGATCTCGACAATTCGAGCCTGAGCCGGCGTCTCGTCGCGATGGCGGACGCGCACGAGGCCATTCGTGTGGCGTCGACCGCAGCGTCCCTGGCCGAACCCGAGTCGCAGCTTCGGAGCGGGGCGGTCACCGCCGTGCTTGTGATTCCGCGCGGATTCGAGCGAGATATCCTGGAGGGCCGCCAGGCGCGCGTCTCCGCCCAGATCGACGCGTCATACCTGCTGGCCTACAACGCGGCTCTCACCGGCCTGCTCGAGGCGAGCGGTACGCTGTCGGCCGGCGTCGAGGTGGCGCGCTGGCGGTCGCGCGGCAAGGATCAGGAAGCCGCCTTGCGGGCGAGGCGGCCCGTCGGCCTCGACTTGCGCCCGTTGTTCAATGCCTCGTCTGGCTACGCGACCTACGTCGTTCCCGCCGTGCTCGTCCTGATTCTCCAGCAGACGCTCCTCATCGGGATTGGGATGACCGGCGGGGCGCGGCGTGATCGGATCATGGCCGGGCGCCCGTCGTCGCTCGACGCGGCGGGTCATCCCGCCGTCCAGGTGGCGGGGCGCGCGTTGCCCTATCTCCTCCTCTACGCCGTCAATGCCGCCTACTACTTCGAATTCGTGCCTCGCTACTACGGGTACTATGCGCCGGGGGCAGGGCTCGCCGTCGCGCTGTTCACGGTCCCTTTCCTCCTCGCGACCACCTTCCTGGGCTTTACGCTGCGCGCGTTGTTCCGCCAGCGTGAAACGGCCATGCAGTTTCTGCTGTTCACGTCGCTTCCTCTCGTGTTCCTCGGGGGATTTGCGTGGCCGGTTGAGGCGGTTCCCGCGTGGCTCAATGCCGCTGCCCAACTGGTGCCGAGCACGGTCGCGATTCCCGCGTACCTCCGCCTTACCCGGATGGGCGGCGGCCTGGCGGACGTGGCCCGCGAGTCCGCGACGCTGTGGACGCTGACGGCCCTGTACTTTCCTGCCGCCTGCGTCGCCGAATCCCTCGTCCGTCGCCGGCACTAACCACTCCGGGAGAGGTTTCCTTGATAACCGCTCCGGGAGAGGTTGTTGGGGAAACAACCGCTCCGGGAGAGGTTCTTCTGTCCGCGTTATACTGCGGCACACACACGTGCCAGACGACATCTCCTTCATTCGGGCCCGCTCGCTCTCCGAGGCCGTCGTGCACCTCTCGACGCGAGGGGCGCGGCTCGTGGCTGGAGGCACCGATCTGGCCGGGTCACTTCACATCGACAGGCAGCACGCGTCGAAGATCGTCAACATTCTCGACATCGGTGAACTCCGCGGAATTGATCCCACGGCTGATGGCGGTCTTCGCATCGGCGCGTTGACGACGCTCGCCGAGGTGTGCGGCCAGCGCGACGTCGAGGACCGGTACGCCGCCCTCAGCCAGGCTGCCTTCTGCGCCGGGCGGACCGACCTGCGCGATCGCGCCACGATCGGGGGCAATCTCTGCCAGCGCCCGCGATGCTGGTACCTTCGCGCCGACAGCGTCTGCCTCCGCAAGGGCGGGGACATCTGCTTCGCGGTCGACGGGGACAATCGCTATCACGGGATCCTTGGCACCGCGAGCTGCCACATGGTGCATCCGTCGGATGCCGCCTCGGCGCTCGTCGCGCTCGACGCCCGCGCGCGGATCGTCGGCCCTTCCGGGATGCGCGTGGTTCCCATGGAGCGCTTCTTCCTGCCGCCTACCGTCGATGCCAGCCGTGAGAACGTGCTGGGGCAGGGAGACATCCTGACCGATGTCCTGTTGCCGCCCGCTCCCACGGGCTGGGCTTCGCGCTATCGCCGGGCGTCCGAAGAAGGCACGGACTACGCCCTGGCCAGCGTCGCGGCAGCCATGCTCGTGATCGAAAGGCGGATCGTGCAGGTGTCCGTCATCCTCGGCGCAGCGGCGCCGGTCCCGTGGCGGTCGCGGGAGGCTGAATCGGAACTGATCGGACGTGTGCCCACGCGGCGCGTCGTCGAGGAGGCGGCCGAGGCCGCCATGGCCGACGCGATGCCCATGGCCGACAACCGGTACAAGGTGGCGCTGTTCCGGGCGCTGCTCGTCGACGCGCTCGAGGACGTGTCGGGCCTCAGGCCCCCGGCCTGAGCATGCCGTGGCGGAGGATATTCGCGATTTCGCCCACGACCTCGTCGGTGCTCTTGCCGTAGTGGTCCGGCACGCCGAAGATCAGCTCGACGGCGAAGTGCTGCAGGAAGGTGCGGAACGCGAACATGACGGCCGACGCGGGCTGGACCTCCGGGCGCAGCTTGCCCTCCAGCTTGACTTCGTCCTTGCGCAACTCGACGAAGCGTTCGAACCGGCCTGCCATCTCCAGGTAGAACTTCCGGATGTGGCTGCCCTCGAACTCGACGACGTCGACATAGATCAGCGTGACGTACGGCCGGTACCGGGCCACGCTTTCGCGGGCGGCCAGGCCAATGGCCTCGAGGTTCTCGGGGAAGCCGCCGGTCCGCAACGCCTTGTTGACGGGGAAGTCCGGATCGTCGATCGCCCGCCAGTAGATGTCGAGCAACTCGAGGAAGATCGCTTCCTTGTCCTTGAAGTGGTGGTAGACGTTGCCCGTCGAGACGCCCGCTTTTTCGGCGATGTCCCGCACGCTGGTCGCGCGGTACCCCTGGTGCGAGAAGAGCCCGAGCGCCGCATCGAGCACCTGCGCGCGGCTTCGTTGAGACCGTTCTTCCTGGGTCATGGGGTGTCCGGATTACTCCTGCCCGGCCGGCGCGACGGCGTCGAACTCCAGTGACTTTGTCCGCGCGAACTTCTTCAGGTTACCGAAGAACACGTCTGGCTGCTCGATGTACACGCAGTGCCCGCTCTCGGCCACGAGCTCGAACCGGTGGCGCGGGAGGATCCCGCACAGCTTCCGCTGCACCCACGGCGGAATTGCGCGGTCCTCTGCGCCGGCCATGATCAGGGTGGGTGTCTGGATGGCCCGGTACTCCGGCATGCGCGCGTCCAGCGCGGCGAAGAAGGGGTCCTGCGCTTCCGTGAGCCTGATCAGGCAGTGGCGCTTGTCCTTGAAGCGCTCGTAGAACCTCTGGCGCATCACGCCGAGGTTCTCGCGCACCTTGATCACGAACGCCTCGCCGAAGATCTTCTCGTACATGTAGTGCGTGTAGAGCTCGAATATCTCGAGGCTGCTCCGGTAGAACCGCAGCGAGATGTCCTCGTACATCTGGAAGAGCTCTTCGTGGCTGAGCAGGATGCCGGAGATCGTGAGCGTGTGCAGCCGATGTTGGTAGCGCCGCGCGAAATCCAGGCCCACGAAGCCGCCGTACGAGATTCCCATCAGGTGACACTGCGCGATGCCGAGCGTATCGAGGATCATCGCCAGGTAGTCGCAGAAGCGGGGGATCTCGCACGGCACGTCGTCCGACGACGAGTTGCCCTGGCCGAGGTAGTCCCACAGCAGGACGTCGTACTCCTCCATCAGCATCGGCACGAATCCGTACCAGGCCTTCGTATGCATGGCGAGGCCGTTCAGCAGGCAGATCGTCTCCCGGTCGCCCTTGCCGAAGCGCTCCCAGTAGATCTGCTGCCCGTCGGCCTCGACGTAGCCGCTCTGGTCCGGTACGAGTTCTCCCATGGGCTACACCGCCCGCTTCAGCACCGTGCAGACCGATGCGCAGATCGGCCCGCCGATGTTGAAGGTGGCCGCGGCCTTCGCGTTCTTCACCTGCAGGGCCGGCGGCACTTTGCCGAGCAGCTGCCACGCCGACCATCCGATCATCGCGACGCCGGTCGCGCCGACGGGATGCCCCTTGGCAATCAGGCCGCCGGACGTGTTGATCCCGCACTCGCCATCGACGCCGGCCTTGCCGTCGACCCAGTACTTCGCGCCCTGGCCGAACGACGCCTTGCCGATGACCTCGGTGCCGATGGCACCCATGACCGTGAAGCAGTCGTGCACCTCGGCGACGTTGACGTCGGCGGACGTGAGCCCCGCCATCGCGTACGCCTTGTTCATGGCCGTCACGGCGCCCTGCGCCTTGAGCACGTCGCGGTCCGCCCGCAGCAGGCTGTCGGTCGCCTGGGCATAGCCTGCGATCTGCACGCAGTCGGCCTTCGCCACGCCGAGCTTCGTCAGCCCGGCCTCGGTCGCCACGATGATCGCCGCATACCCGTCCGTAATCTGCGAGCAGTCGTACGTCTTCAGCGGCAGCCCGTCGATGATGTACTTGTTGCGATCGCCGATGTTCGCGCAGTCGTCGAGCGACACCTTGATCTTCTTCATCTGCGCGTACGGGTTGTTGTTCCCGTTCCCGTACTCGACGCACGACACGTGGGCCAGGTCACGCTCGGTGACGCCGTTGCGCGTCATGTAGTCCGCCATCACCTCGGCGAAGATGTGCGGGAAGATGTAGACCTTGCCGGGCCGCTCGTCCGGGTGCGAGAACACACCCAGCGCCTGGCCAATCAGCTTGCCGTCCATCTTGCCTTCGTGGTCGCGCATCTTCTCGAAGCCGACGGCGATCCCGACGTCGCCCTGCCCGAGCAGGAGCTTGTAGATGACCGACAGCACCGCCTGACCGCCCGAGGCGCAGGCGTTCTCGACGGACTCGATGGGCTTCCCGGCCAAGCCGGGCACCGTCGCCATCAGGCCCGCGAGCAGACCCTGCTGGTTCAGCGTGTACGTGCAGGTCGCGCCGACCGACCCGACGTCAATCGCCGCGGGATCGGTCTTGATCGAGTCGCAGACCTGGTTGACCGAGGTCTTGATGATGTCGGGCACCGTCATGCCCATTAGCTTGCCGAACTCGGACTGGTGATACGCCGCAATGTAGACAGGTCTATTCATGACATCCTCACCATCGTTGGTGCAGCCAGCACCCGGTTTCACAGCCCGTTCTCGAGGGGGCACACAGGCCGCTCACGCAGGTTGTGAAACGGCCTCCAGTTAAGTCCCCACAACGAGGCCGCCGTCGACGGAGATGACCGTCCCCGTCACGAACGCGGCGGCGTCTGATGCCAGCCACACGTAAGCGTTCGCGATGTCCTCCGGGCGCCCCATTCGTCCCAACGGAGTCCTGGCGATCATACCCTCGAGGACTTTTTCCGGCATGGCCTTCAGGATCTCCGTGGCGATAAACCCCGGCGCCACCGCGTTGACCCGAATCTTGTACTTCGCCAGCTCCCGGGCCCAGGTCTTCGTCATGCCGATCAGGCCGGCCTTGGTCGCCACGTAGTTGGTCTGGCCGAAGTTGCCGTAGAGGCCCACGACAGACGACGTGCTGAGCACCGCCCCGCCGCCGGCCTTGATCATGTGCGGGACGACCGTGCGCGTGCACAGGAACGGCCCGCGCAGGTTGACGTTGATGACCTGATCGAATTGTTCGTCGGACATCATCCCCGTCTGCGCGCCGTCCTTCCACTTGATGAGCTGCGCGTCGCGCACGATGCCCGCGTTGTTCACGAGCACGTCGATGCGGCCCCACTTCCCGACCAGCGCGTCCACCGCGTCCGCCACGCTCTTCGGGTTCCCGACGTCGACCTTCTGAAAGAGCGCTTCGCCGCCCGCCGCCTTCACGTCGTCTGTGACGCCGGCCGCGTTTACCTCCGAGACGTCCCACGCCGCGACGCGGCACTTTTCCTTCGCGAACCCGACGGCCGTCGCCCGGCCGATCCCGGCGCCGGCGCCCGTGACAATGACCACTTTGCCCTGCAATCCCGTTTCAATGCTCATGATGCCTGTTCCTTTATGAAGCAGCTCGACAGCCGGCGATTACACAACTGTGATCCGCCAGGCCCGCATTGCATAAATAGTCCCGACCCCTGCTACATGCGGAAGGCGGCGGCGGCCTGGTTGTAGCCGACGCCGGATCCCACGAAGACGGTCAGCGCGCCCTTCCCAATCAACCCCTTCTGCATCGCATCATCGAGCGCCATGGGAATGCAGGCTGACCCGGTGTAGCCCCAGCGCTCCATCACCATGTGCGTGCGGTCCATGGGCAGGCCCAGGTCACCCATGACCAGCTCGATCGACGGCTTGCGCACCTGCGTGAAGATGATGAAGTCGATCTCGCCGACGGCGAAGCCGCCTTCCTTCGCGAGCTTGCGCACGAGGCGCGGCCATCCTTCGTGGTTGATCTCGGGAGGGTAGCGATCGTTGATCTTGCAGGTCGTCCGGCCGGCCTTCACCGACTCCTCGGTCGCCGGCTCGTACGTGCCGCCGGAGTAGATGCCCCAGTGCTTGTGATACGCGCCGTCGGCGATGAAGGCGCCGTTCAGGAATCCGGGCTGGCCGGACGGTTCGAGCACTGCCGCGCCGGCGCCGTCGCCG
>JAPKZP010000566.1 GCA_026393735.1 Acidobacteriota bacterium | reverse complement strand
TCGTCGTAGGGGCGGGCCCCTGTGCCCGCCCGGGCATCGATTCTGTTACCGCACGGGCCGACACGGGGGTCGGCCCCTACTCAATCCAGATACATCACTTCCCGCACCGCCGCCACGACTTTCGACGGCGAGGGCATCGCCATGTGCTCCAGGTTCTTCGCGTACGGCATCGGCACGTCGGCGCCGGTGACGCGGGTGACCGGCGCATCGAGTTCGCCGAACGCATCGCGCTGGATCTGAAACGCCAACTGCGCGCCCAAACCCGCCACGGGCCAGCCTTCCTCGAGGATGACGCAGCGATTCGTCTTCCGCACGGACGCGAGGATCGGGGCATCGTCGAGTGGGCGGAGCGTGCGCGGATCGACGATCTCGCACGAGATGCCGTCGGCTGCCAACTGCTCGGCGGCCTTCAGCGCCACGGCCACCATCTTCGACCACGCGATGATCGTGACGTCCGTCCCCTCCCGCTTGACGTCCGTCACGCCAATCGGAATGACGTACTCCTCCTCGGGCACCTCGCCCTTCGAGCCGTAGAGGGTCTCGCCCTCCATGAAGATGACCGGGTCATCGTCGCGAATTGCGCTCTTGAGCAGGCCCTTGGCGTCGTATGGCGTCGAGGGCGCCACCCCCTTGAGGCCGGGGACGCTCGCGTACCAGGCTTCGCGCGACTGCGAGTGCTGCGCCGAGAGCTGGTGGGCCGCGCCGCCCGGGCCCCGGAAGACCATGGGGATTCGGAACTGGCCGCCGGACATGTAGAGCATCTTCGCGGCACCGTTGACGATCTGGTCGATGGCCACCAGCGAGAAGTTCCACGTCATCATCTCGATGATGGGGCGCAGGCCCGCCATCGCGGCGCCGACGCCGACGCCCGCGAACCCTTCTTCGGTGATCGGCGTGTCGATGATGCGTTCGGGCCCGAACTCCTGGAGGAGGCCCTTGCTGACCTTGTAGGCGCCCTGGTAGACGCCGACCTCTTCGCCCATGAGGAAGACATTGGGATCGCGGCGCAGCTCTTCGCGCAGGGCCTGGTTCAGTGCGTCACGGTAGGTGATGAGTGCCATGGCGTTACTGCTCGCTCCGGGTGAACGGGCCGTACGGCTCCGCGTAGACATCCTGGTAGAGTTCGTCAGCGGACGGCTCCGGGCTGGCTTCGGCGAACTGAACGGCCTGGTCGGTGACGGCGCGGGCCTTCCGGTCCAGTTCCTCGAGCAGGGCCTGGTCGGCGAGGCCGGCCGCCTTGAGGTGCTCGAAGTACTGCTTGATGGGATCCTGCTGCTTGTGGCCCTCGACCTCTTCCTTCGTGCGGTAGTGGCCGTGCACCGGGTCCGACATCGAGTGCCCCATGAAGCGATAGCATCGGGCCTCGATCAGGGTCGGCAGATTCTCGCGGCGGGCGAGATCGACGGCGCGGCCGATCACTTCGCGCACGGCGAGGACGTCCATGCCGTCGACCGTTTCGCTGGCCATGTCGTAGGCACACGCCCGCTGGGCGACGTCGTAGATGGCCGACGACCGTTCGATGGCCGTCCCCATGCCGAACCGGTTGTTCTCGACGATGTAGACCACCGGCAGCTTCCAGAGGGCCGCCATGTTGAGCGATTCGTGGAAGGCGCCGATGTTGACCGCGGCTTCACCGAAGAAGCAGAGGGTGACGTAGTCCTTCTGCCGGTACTTGGCCGCGAACGCCGTTCCGGTGGCCAGGGGAATGTGGCCGCCGACGATGCCGTGGCCGCCGTACATGCCCTTCTCCCGGTCGAAGAGGTGCATCGACCCGCCCTTGCCGCGAGAGACGCCGTCGCGCCGGCCGAACAGTTCGGCCATCACTTTGCCGGGGTCGCAGCCCTTGACGAGGGCGTGCACGTGATCCCGGTACGCGGTGATGATGAGGTCGTCCGGACGCAGCGTTGACAAGGCGCCCACGCCCACAGCCTCCTGCCCGATGTACAGATGGCAGAAGCCGCCGATCTTCTGCAGCGCGTACATCTCGGCGCACTTCTCTTCGTAGCGTCGCCCGAGCACCATCTGGTAGAGCATCTCGACCAGTTTGGCTTTGGGCGTGCTGCCGAGCTGCCGGCTGACGTGATCGGGGGCTGTCTCGGTTGGCATAGGCGACTGTGCTTCCTGACCCGTCTTCGCGGGACCCGATTCAGGCTGACGCCCGGGCGCCGGCTGACGGCTGGCGGTCGGTTTGTTCGAAGGCATTCGTTTGCTCGTGCGCATGATAGGAGCTTCTCACCAGGGGGCCGCACTCGACGTGGCCAAACCCTATGTTGACCGCCGTGATGCGCAGCATTTCGAATTCGTCCGGGTGGTAGTACCGCGCAACCGGCAGATGTGAGGCAGACGGGCTGAGATACTGGCCGATGGTCAGGATTCCGACACCCGCCTCGTGCAAGTCAGCCAGCGTGTCGACAACTTCCGCCCACTCTTCCCCAAGGCCGACCATGATGCCGGACTTGGTTGCCACGTGCGGGGCGTAGCGCCTCGCCCGGTCGAGCAGTTCGAGCGTCCGGGGATACCGGCCGCCGGGCCGCGCAAGCCGATAGAGCCGCGGCACCGTTTCCGTGTTGTGGTTGAGCACGTCCGGGCCGGCATCGAGGACGGTTCGCAGCGCCTGCTCGTGGCCCTGGAAATCGGGAATGAGCACTTCAATGCGGCACGATGGCCGGGCCTCCCGGGTCAGGCGAATCGTCTCGGCGAAGATCGCGGCGCCGCCGTCCTCCAGGTCATCGCGGTCCACCGAGGTGACGACGACGTAGCGGAGCGCCATGCTCCGGACCGCCTCGGCCACACGCGCCGGTTCCTCGCGGTCCAGCCCCGCAGGCTTGCCATGCTGCACGGCGCAGAAGCCGCACGCGCGCGTGCACACGTCGCCGAGAATCATGAACGTCGCCGTGCCGTGGTGCCAGCACTCGCCGATGTTCGGGCAGTGCGCCTCTTCGCAGACCGTATGGAGGCCCTGGTCGCGCATCAACTCCTTGAGGCGCAAGTAGTTCGGTGAACCCGGCGCCCGGACTTTGAGCCAGTCCGGCTTCTGGGCGCGCGGGCGAATGACCTGGACGGGAATCGCCGTACTCATCGTTGTCTCTGTCACCATTCCGCGGCGGAGCCATGGGAGACTCCAGCCTCACCCGGCGAGACGGGGCGGTTGAGACCCGCCGTCTGGCACGGTTCCTCGTGAAAGGTCGAACCGTAATCATAGCACCACAGCCGGTCTCGACCAGCCGTTGCGCCGCGGACGCAGGCCGCGCCTCGCGCCTGCCGTGAAACCGGCGGCACGGCCCGGCGGTCACCGACACCCCTTGTCGGGCTATACTCTGGCGCGGCGGCGGCCGGTGTCCGCCGAGGACTCACAGAGGTGACGCCATGATGCTCTCCGGACTGTCGGTTACCTGGCTCGGTCACGGCACATTCCTCCTGCGATCACCCGGCGGGCGCCGGATCCTCATCGACCCGTGGCTGGACGGCAACCCGTCATGTCCGCCCGAACGGAAGGACGTCGGGGACGTGGACCTCATCCTCGTGACACACGGCCATTTCGACCACATTCACGATGTGCCTGCGGTGGCCGCGAAGTCGGGGGCCGTCGTGGTCGGCATCTTCGAACTCTGCCAGTGGCTCGAGTTGAAAGGGGTCGCCGCGACGTCCGGCATGAACCTGGGCGGTACGCAGGAGAAGTTCGGCATCACCATCTCGATGGTGGAGGCGAAGCACTCCTCGAGCTGCGTCGACGACGGCGTCATCACCTACCTGGGGGTGCCCGTCGGCTTCATCCTGCGCTTCGAGAACGGCCTGACCGCGTACTTCGCGGGCGACACCGCGCTGTTCGGGGACATGCGCCTGATCAGGGAGTTGTACGCGCCCTCGATCGCGTTCCTGCCCATCGGGGGTTTCTTCACGATGGACCCGATCGCTGCCGCCAAGGCGGCCGAGATGCTCGGCGTCAAGTCCGTGATCCCGATGCACTACGGGACGTTCCCGATCCTCCTGGGTCGGCCCGAGGAACTCCGTGAACTCGTCGCCCCGCTCGGGATCGAGGTGATCGATATCCAGCCGGGCCAGACCGTCGAGTAGCCGCACGCCTCCGCACTCGGCCAGGACGACGTTCAGCCTCCGCCGCACTGTTCGAGTCGCCTGCACTTGACTCTGACAGATGGGCACAGTAGTTTAAGGGGTGAAAGCTGGTTCCGCCCGCTGGAATCAACTGAACTCGAAGACGTTCATGAGATCCGCTGCCGACACCGCCGTTGTACCGAAGCCAACGTCAATCGAGAAGGCCCTGGAAGTCTGCGAAGTGCTGAGCGGCGCCCAAGGCGGAATGGCGCTGACCGATGTCGCGGCGTCCGTCAGCCTGCCCCGGCCGTCGGTTCACCGGCTGCTGGCCGTCCTCAAGCGGCGCGGCTACGTGCGCCAGGACGAGGACACGCAGCGGTACAGCCTGACGCTGAAGATGCTCGACATCAGCTTCCGGCTGCTCGGGCGGTCGGAACTCCGGCTCCACGCGTACCCGGTCCTTCGCGAATACGTCCTGAGGGGCCGGCCGCGCAGTTTCGTAGCGGTGCCGGCGGCGGGCGAGGTCACTTACATCTGGGGAGCGGGGCCAGACGAAGCGGCGATGCGCACCGCGTACGGCCGCCAGATGCCGGCGCACTGCGCGGACTACTTCGACGGCGGCAGCCAGGGGTCGCGACGCTTGAGTTGTCTGCGTCTGAGCGGTGCCGGCGACGTGACCGCCAGTCCATCGGTGGTGCTTCGCCTCGGATCGCCGGACACGGACGGGAGTCAACGGTTGTTCTGCGCGTGCGCGCCGGTGTATGACTACAGTGGACGCGAAGTGGCGCGCGTCGGGGTATTCGGCCACGGGCCGGACGATGCCCCGATTCTGAACGAACACAACCGGGAGGCGTGGGATCTCTCCCGGCGCGTGTCGACGAGGCTTGGCTTCTTGCCGGGCGCAGGACTCGAGCAACATTGAGGCGGACGCGGCCCATCGCACACCGTCTGATCTAACGGAGGAGGACGACGAGGATGGCTTATATCATCTGTGAACCCTGCGTGGGGACGAAGGACACGGCCTGCGTGGACGTATGCCCGGTGGACTGCATCCACCCGCGCAAGGATGAGCCCGAGTACCAGACGGCGGAGCTGCTGTACATCCACCCCGACGAGTGCATCGATTGCGGCGCGTGCGTGCCGGCCTGCCCGGTCGAAGCGATCTTCGCGCTCGATGAGACGCCGGAGAAGTGGAAGGGCTACATCGCCAAGAACGCCGAGTACTTCCAGAAGTAGGTTGGCTGCTGCCCCCGCAGCGAGGATGCCGACATGGGTCTGATCGATCACCGGTTCGCGGACAACATCATCACCACGAACCTGGACACGGTACTGGCGTGGGCACGGAAGAACTCCCTGTGGCCGATGAGCTTCGGCCTCGCGTGCTGCGCCATCGAGATGATGGCGGCGGGCGGGTCGCGCTTCGACATCGCGCGCTTCGGATCGGAGGTGTTCCGGGCCTCCCCGCGCCAGGCGGACTTGATGATCGTCGCCGGCACGGTGACGAAGAAGATGGCCCCCGTCCTGCGCCGCCTGTACGACCAGATGCCGGAGCCGAAGTGGGTGCTCTCGATGGGGAGTTGCTCGAACGCCGGGGGGCCGTTCCCCACCTACAGCGTGCTCCAGGGCGTCGACAAGGTCGTGCCGGTGGATGTCTACATTTCCGGCTGTCCGCCGCGGCCGGAGGCCTTGCTCTACGGTCTCATGCGGCTGCAGGACAAGATCGCGAAGGAAGACACGGTCTTTCGCAAGGCCCGCCGGATTCCCCTCAACGGGACCGAACCGATCGTCATCGAGGAGCGGGGCTGATGATCAAGGACTTCCTGCGCTCCATCTTCCAGGTGGATCTGCTCAAGGGCCTGTGGCTGACGTTGAAGTACACGCCCCAGCCGGCCTTTACGTTTCAATACCCGTCGGAGCGCCGGCCCGTGGCGCCGCGGTTCCGAGGGGTGCTGCGGCTCCAGGTCGAGCCCGAGTCGGGCGCCCAGGTCTGCATCGTCTGCGACCAGTGCGCGAAGGCGTGCCCGGATGACCTGATTTCGCTCGGCGGCCATCGCGAACCCGGCATGAAGCTGAAAGCGCTCGACTACTTCGACTTCAACCTGTCCCGGTGCAGCTTCTGCGGGCTCTGCTCGGAAGTATGCCCGACCAAGCCGGTGAAGGCGCTCATCATGAGCGAGGACTACGAACTCGGCACGTACAGCCGGGAGGCGCAGATCCTGCGCATTGACGACATGTACGACGGCGTGCCGATCCATCCGTACACACACTAGCGTCGGGGAACAGGCGAGAGGCGAGAGGCGAGAGGGCAACACCGCCTGATGCCTCGCCTCCCGCCCAGCGCCTAGCGGCTGGGCCCTGTTCTGAGCTATCCTGCCTGAAACGGTTACGAATAGCCCAACTCCTGTTGCGGAGGTTGCATGCTTGTCGGCGCTCGCCCCCCACTGGCGCTGCTCACGCTGCTCGTCGCGGTCGGCCTGCTCGCTGGCGTCGATGCGTTCTCGCCCTCGGACGCGCCTGACATCCAGCTACAACTTGGAAACCTCCTGGTCGCGGAAGGCCGGTTCGGTGAGGCCACCACCGCCTTCCGGCGCGCGCTCGCGTCGGAGGAACTGCGGGTGCGCGTGCCGGCTCGAAAGGGCCTGGTGCGGTGCGCGCTCAGGACGGGCGAGTTCGCGACTGCCCGGGCGGAGGCCACGATCCTCAGGCAGGAGCGCGGAGACGACTCGGACGTGCTCGCGATCTACGGCGACGCCATGTGGTCGTCGGGTCTGTTCGATGATGCCGCCCAGGCGTACCAGGGGGCGCTGGCCCGCCGGCCTGACGATCCGCGCGGGCACAACGGGACGGCGCGGGTCTTGTCCGCGCGCGGCCGGCACGCCGAGGCTCTCGAGCATGCGATGACCGCTGTGCGGCTCGTGCCACGGGAGGCGGATTTCCATCACACGCTCGGCAACGTCTACGAGCGGATGGGCCGCTACGGGCAAGCCGTGACGGCGCTCAACAGCTTCATCAACCTGCTGCCGAAGGGCTACGCTGACAGCCGGGCCGTGTGGGCCGCGGCTGAACTGAAGTTCCTCAGTTCGTTCGGCAGCCGCACGCCGTACGACGTCGCGGGCGTTCCGGGAGCGGTCTACACGTTGCCGTTCAAGGTCGAGAACGAGAAGGTCATCATCGAAGGCCGGGTGAATGGCAGCCGGGCGCTGGATTTCGTGGTGGACACGGGCGCCGAGCTGACGACGATTTCGCGGACGACCGGCGAGCGCAACGCCGTGTTGCCGATTGTCTACACGGTCAGTGCGGGCGTGGGGGAAGTCGGCCTGCGGGGCCTGCAGCTCGGGCGCGTGGATAGGCTCGAGTTCGGGAAGCTGAAGATCAAGAACGTGCCGTGCATCATCAAGAGCCCCGCGCTGCGCGACCTGCCGACAGCGGAAGGGGAGAGCTTTTCACCGCTGGCGCTCGGCATGTCCGTCACGATTGACTACGCGCGCCGCATCCTGACCCTTTCGCGGCGGCTTCCGGACGATGGCCCGGCGGACCAGGTCATGGGGCTCTGGATGCATCGGCTCGCGACGGTGCGCGGTCTGGTGGGCGGCCTTCCGCGGAGCTTCGTCGTGGACACCGGCGGCCAGGTGATCTCCATCAGCACCGAGACCGCCAACGTGCTGCCGCGCCCCCCGGTCGAGACCCGGAAGATCGCGCTGAAGGTCTACGGGGCCTCGGGTTGGGACCGCGAGGCGTACCTGCTGCCCGGGGTCAACCTGGCGTTCAACGACATAAGGTTCGACAAGCTGTCCGTGGTCGTGCTGAACCTGCGCGCGCCGAGCGTGTTG
>JAPKZP010000600.1 GCA_026393735.1 Acidobacteriota bacterium | reverse complement strand
CGCTTCTACCGTCACCGGGGCCATCGCTACGTGACGACGCGCCAGATCGACAAGGCAATCGCGGACCTGACGAAGGCGTCACAACTCGTCGCGGGCAAGCCCGACGAGCCGGAGCCCTCCACCGCCGACCCGAAGGTGATGTCGAGCGAAACGCTGCAGTATGCGATCTGGTACCACCTTGGCCTTGCGCAATACCTCAAGGGTGACTTCGACGGTGCGCTGACGTCGTACCGTCAATGCGCCGCTGTGGCGAAGGGCAACGACGACCAGACTGTCGGGGCGGGCGACTGGCTTTACATGACGCTCCGGCGCCTTGGGCGCGCCGACGAGGCTGCGAAGGTTCTGGAGGCCATCGTCCCGAACATGAAGGTGAAGGACGATCAGACGTACTACGACCGGTTGATGATGTACAAGGGCACGTATGCGCCCGAGGACCTGCTGCGAGCGGGGGGCGATCCGGTGACGGCGGCGACGCTGGCGTACGGCGTCGGCAACTGGTACCTCTACAACGGCCGGAAGGACGAGGCGAAGGCCGTCTTCCAGCAGATTGTCACCGGGTCGAACTGGATGCCATTCGGGTTCATCGCGGCGGAAGCGGAACTGGCGCGGATGGGGAAGTAGAATGCACGCGCAGATCTCAGCCGCCCTTCAACGGCAGTTCCCGGCCGCCGCGGACGACGCGCCGGCGCCGACGAGGGCGTAGCCCAGCGTGCGCACCCGCCCACCGACCGCCAGATTGGTCTATTCCACCGACGCGGGCAGGGTGTGCCCGGGGTGTGGCTGGCCGGCACGCGACTGCCGCTGCAGCACGCGGGGCGCCGACGAACCCGTGCCGGTGCGCGTTGTCGCAAAGCTCCGTATCGAGAGGGCCGGGCGCGGGGGAAAGACCGTCAGCGTCGTGTATGACCTGCCGCGCAACGCCGCTTTCCTGAAGGATCTCTGCCAGGAACTGAAGCGCGCCTGCGGCGTGGGAGGGACCGTTCAGGACGGCGCGATCGAACTCCAGGGCGACCAGCGCGATCGGCTCCGCGACCTGCTCGTGAAGAAAGGGTTCGGCGTCAAGGGCTGACGCACTGCGGCGGCCGGAGGCCGCATCAGCGGTGAGGCCAGTCACGCCTGTGGGGGTATGGATTCTACGTCGGAGGCTCTATGTTCGCTGCGCAGACCTACATCGATCGTCGCGCCAGGCTCCAGGCTCAGTTCCCGAGCGGGCTCCTGCTCTTCCTCGGCAACGAAGAAAGCCCGATGAACTACGCCGACAACGCGTTTCACTTCCGGCAGGACAGCACGTTCCTCTACTACATGGGCGTGGACCAGCCAGGGTGGGCCGCCGTGATCGACCTGGACAAGGGCAACACGACCGCCTTTGCCGACGATGCCACGCTGGATGCGATCGTGTGGACGGGCGTGTTGCCGAGCGTGAAGGAGCTGGCGAGCCGCGGCGGCATCACGAGCACCGCACCCGCATCCGTGCTGGGTGACGTGCTGGCGGCCGCGCAGGCGCAGGGGCGGGCCATCCATTTCCTGCCGCCGTACCGGCCCGAGAACATGCTCAAGCTCTTCCGGCTGCTGGGCGTGCATCCGGATCAAGCCCGGGAGCGCGCGAGCGTGCCGTTCATCCGCGCAGTGGTCGAGATGCGCGCCGTGAAGGATGCCGGAGAAATCGCGGAGATCGAGCGTGCGGTGAACATCACCGTGGACATGCACGTGACGGGCATGGCCATGGCGAAGCCCGGTATGAAGGAGGCCGACATCGCCGCCGCCGTCACGGAGATCGCGCTCGCTGCCGGTGGCAACCTGTCGTTCCCCGTGATCGCAACCATTCACGGCGAGACGCTGCACAACCACGACCACGGCCACACCCTGGCGCCGGGCCAGATCTTTCTGCTGGACGCCGGCGCCGAGACGGCGAGCCACTACGCCGGCGACCTCACGTGTACGTTTCCCGTCGACACGACGTTCACGCCTCGCCAGAAGGAGATATACGACGTCGTGCTGTCTGCGCACCTGGCGGCGATCGCGGCGCTGAAGCCCGGCGTGCCATTCCGCAGCATTCACCTGCTGGCGTGCCGCACGCTGGCCGAGGGACTGAAGGGGCTCGGGCTCATGAAGGGCGATCTCGACGCGGCCATCGAGCAGGGCGCCCACGCGATGTTCTTCCAGTGCGGCCTGGGGCACATGATGGGCCTCGACGTCCACGACATGGAGGACCTCGGCGAAGTCTGGGTGGGCTACGAAGGCCAGCCCAAGTCGACGCTGTTCGGCCTCAAGAGCCTGCGCCTGGCGCGCCCGCTGAAGCCGGGGTTTGTGTTCACCGTGGAGCCGGGGATCTACTTCATTCCCGAGCTGATCGATCGCTGGAAGGCGGAAGGGAAGCTCCGCGACTTCATCAACTACGACGTGCTCGAGACATACCGCACGTTCGGCGGCGTGCGGATCGAGGAGGATTTCGTCGTCCAGGACCACGACTGCCGCGTGCTCGGCACGATCCGGCCGCGCACGACCGCCGAGGTGGAAGTCGTGCGCCGCCCGGCGTAGCACAATCCCGTTGCAGGCCCCCTCGGTCGCGCCTACTGCTTCCTTCCAGGGGAAAAGAAGAACGCGTCCGTGTTCGGCAGCGCCGGTGCGGCCGTCAAAGGGTCGGAGTAGATATAGGCCGGCGCGCTCCGGTAGCCCTGGAGACCGCGCAACGTCGCGAGGGTCTGTCGCTGGCTTGCGGTCAGCGCCTTGCCGACCTCGGCGAATGCCGATGCGTAGTCGCAGGACATCTCTCCGTCGAGTTCGCCATACCGTCGGCCGAGTGCGACGATCGTGTCCCGGCCGGGCGTCTCACCACTGAGGAACTTGCGCAGTTCCATCGCGATGGCCCGCCGCACGCGGACTATTTCCGCGAGTGCCTTGCGCTGCCTGTTGACGATCTCCGTGATCCACCCGCGCTCGTCAGGCGTCAGCGCGTCGAGAAACGCCCGGCCGCTGTCACCGGTCACGGAGGTGCTGATGTCGAAGTCGCGCTGGCCCATCGCCGGCATGTCCTTCATGAAGAACCCGCCGAAGTACGTGCCGTGCCGCTCCGGGCAGAAGTAGGTGTCTGCCTCCACCGTGCCTGCAAACCAGCTGAAGAACTCGCTGGCGTAGGTCATATAGGCGACATTGACCGCCTTCTCCGTGCCTCTGGGCAGCTTGTACTGCTCCATGTCGACAGCCGGCCAGGTATTGAAATCGCCGAACTTCATTCTCGAGAGGGCGGTCCTCTGCTCCGGCGCAAGCGACACGGCCACCTGCCCGAAGACCTGGGCGCGCCTATAGCTCAACTCGGCGTCGAAGGCGAAGAGGTCGCCGACGTAGCGGGCAACGGACTCCCGGTCCAGCCCTGGGCTGCCCTGTGGGATTTCCCCGCGGAGCTCACGGTAGAACGCGTCGATGAGCGGGAACCGCTTCCCGGCCAGCTTGCGCCAGTTGTCGGCCTCCTGGCGGGCAGCCTGCTGAAACAACGCCCGCTGTTCATCGTTCAGGGCCTGCAGCACGTTTGCCGCCACCCGGTCCAGGAACATGGGATTGTGCCCTTTCCCGGCCGCGTCGATGTCGCGCATGTACTGAAACCCGAAGAAGTCACACACCTTGCCCGGCGGGAGGAACGTGGCTGCGCCGAAGTCGCCGGTGATGAACGCGAGGCCGTTGAAGGCGATCGTGTGGAGCTGCGCCTCGTCCGACACTGCCTGCTCGATCGAGTATTGCTGCTGCTGCCGTCCCCGCGGGTCGGGCGGCCTGCCGTCGCGGCGGCCCTGCCCGCCGCCCGGGGGTTGTGCCGCCGCGAGGCCAGCCCCACCCAGCATCAGGCTGAAGCCCAGCGACCAAACGACCGATGCTGCCCTCGACTGTCCGATCTTCCTGAACATGGTCTTCTCCTCTTCTGCTCTGGCACTCGGCGGCACCGCGACGGGCACCTT
>JAPKZP010000713.1 GCA_026393735.1 Acidobacteriota bacterium | reverse complement strand
GGAACACAGACACATGAACAAGCCCGGTCTGATTAACAGGCTCGCCACGCGCTTCGCGGCCGAGGCGGGACTCGATAGCCTGGTTCGGAGTTCGGCTCAGCACGCCGAAGCGTTGGCGCGTGTCTCTCGGGCGATCGAACAGCTCGATGCGCGCCTTGCGCGCCTCGAGGCAGACGTGCGGGACCAGGCGCCGAAGATCGAAGACATTCCGAAGGTCCGGCTCGACCTGTCGAAGCTCCGGCAGCGGTCGGAGGAGATGCGCGGCGAACTGGGCCGGCGCGGCCTCGCGGGGCAGTTGCGCCGGATCGGCCAGGACGTGCGCGCCATGCTTCGACTCGAGGTGATCGACGCCGACAGCCTCCCGTACCCCTACAGGCTCTTTGCGCGCCGGGCGAACCTCGTATCGCAGAACGAAGAAGACGGCATCGCGCTCGCGATCTTCAAGGAGGCAGGTGCCGGGTCCCGCCGGTTCCTCGACATCGGATCCGGATCCGGGGGCGGCGTGGCTGCGGTGTTCGCCCGCGAGTTCGGCTGGCGCGGCGTGATGATCGACGGTGACGAAGAGCACATCCGCATCGCGCGGCACCGCTTCGGCGAGACGGTCGATGTCGTGCACGCGTTCGTGCAGCGGGACACGGTGAACGATCTCGTGCGTGGCCACGGGCTCGAGGGCGACATCGATCTGTTCAGTCTCGACATCGACGTGGTGGACTACTGGATCTGGGAGGCCCTCACGGCCGTCAGCCCTCGACTGGTCGTCGTCGAGTACAACCCGCTGCTCGGCCTCGATCGGGCCGTCACCGTTCCCTACGACCCGGCGTTCGATCGGCACCGTTTTCCTGTGGTGCTGTCCAAGCGGTACTTCGGCGCGTCGCTGCCGGCGTTCTGCCGCCTGGGCACCCGCAAGGGCTACCGCCTGGTGGCGACCGACTCGAGTGCCATCAACGCGTTCTTCCTGCGCTGCGACGTCGCGCCGCACATACCTGAACTCCAGGTGGCCGATCTGCCCTATCGCGTGTCCGACATCGGCAAGCACGAAGACCTGTTCGAGACCGCGGAGCGCGCAGGGCTGCAGTTCGTCGAGGTGGAGTGACGCCGCGATGAACGTCCTGTTCCTCGCCAGGCACTTCGGATGCCTGCGCAATTTCGAACGCGCCGTGTTTCGGCTCGCCGAGGGCGGACATACGGTGCATCTGGCCGCGCACGAAGCCGATCAGCTCGGCGGCCTCCAGATGGTCGAGCGGTGGGCCAGCTCGACGCCCGCCATCTCGATTGGCGAGTTGCCGGCTGAAGTTGAGACCGAGTGGTCTGGCGTGGCGCCCCGCCTGCGTCTGATGGTGGACTACCTGCGTTACCTCGAACCGGCATACGCCAATGCTCCTCGGCTCGCGCAGCGCGCCGCGAAACGCACGCCGCTGGCGATCCTGCGGGCGACCCGCTCGCGCGCGGCGCGCAGTTGGCCTGCCCGACGGCTGCTTTCGTCGGCGTTGCGGGCCCTCGAACGCCGCGTGCCGGTGAGACCAGAGGCGGCCGCCTTCCTGCGCGATCGGAATCCCGACGTCGTGCTGTTCACGCCGCTCATCTCGCTGGGCTCGGCCGAACTCGACTACCTCGATGCCGCGAAGGCGCTCGGCCTGCGGACGGTGTTCTGCGTCTGGAGCTGGGACACCCTGTCGAGCAAGTCCATCCTTCGCACGATGCCGGACCTCGTGACGGTCTGGAACGATACCCAGAAGCAGGAAGCGGTGACCCTTCATCGCGTGCCGCCGTCGAAGGTGGCGGTCACAGGGGCGCAGTGCTTCGATCACTGGTTCAATCGGAAGCCGTCCAAGTCGCGGGAGGCTTTCTGCGGGCGCGCCGGCCTGCCGGCAGACCCGCCGTTCATCCTGTGGGTGTGCTCGGCGCTCTTCGTGGGCACCGCTTCGGAATCGGCCGTGGTCGAGCAATGGCTCGACGCATTGCGCCGGTCGCCGGACGCCCGGCTTCGGCTCGTTCCGGTTCTCATCCGTCCCCACCCATCGAGGCTCCGGGAGTGGCAGCACATCGACCTGGCGCGATTCGGCCCGGTGGTGCTGCTCGGATCCAACCCGATCGACGAAGACGCCAAGGCCGACTACTTCGACTCGCTGTTCTACAGCGCCGCGGTGGTCGGACTGAACACCAGTGCCTTCATCGAAGCCGCCATCGTCGGCCGGCCGGTGCTGACATTGCTGTTGCCCGAGCTGTTCGAGAACCAGGAAGGGACGCTGCACTTCCACTATCTGCTCGATCCGGAATCCGGCCTCCTTCAGATGGCGCGGTCGATGGACGAACACCTGCAGCAACTCGCCGCCACGCTCGACAATCCGGAGCGCCTCGAACAGCGCAGCCGCCGGTTCGTCGACCGATTCGTGCGCCCAAACGGGCGGCACGTGGAAGCGACGACGGAACTCGTGCGCGCCATCGAGAAG
>JAPKZP010000324.1 GCA_026393735.1 Acidobacteriota bacterium | reverse complement strand
CAGCATCTTCAGGCCGATGCCAACGAGCAGCGGGTAGACGTGCCAGCCCCATTCGCGGAAACGGGCGTGCGATCCCATCCACGCCACCGCCAGCGTCGCGAGCGCGAGCACGCCGGTCCGCACCGTCGCCAGGATGCCGAGATCGAGCGTGCCGTCCGGCAGCCGCCCGAGAGTCGGGGCCAGGGCACCGATGACGGAGCCACCGGCGGCGATGACAAAGACGAGCACGACTGCGAACCGCGGAAAGCGGGCACGCGGACTGGCGGCCTCTTCCGGCTGGACCGCCGCCAGCCACGCGCACGCGGCTGACGCTCCAAGCACGATCAGCATCGGGACGGAAGGCCTCGTCCATCCGGCGGTCACGCCGCTCCCAAGCGCGTGCGTGACGTAGCCGATGGTGTCCGACACCAGGGCTGCGGCCAGGATGTAGGCGGCGCCGTGCAGGAGCAGGAACAGCCGGCCGACACGCGACCAGGCCGCACAGCTCACGACGGCCAGCGCAGCGAGCGCGGCGACCAGACCGATCTCGGGGAGCAGGACCGTGAGCCCCACCAGGACGAGCACCAGGGCCAGCGTCGTATAGAAATAGACGTTCCGGCCGCGGTGCTGCTGCCGTTCGATAAACGCGAACGCGACGCCGTAGCACGCGGCGCCGAACACTGCGCTGGCGATTCCGAGCGTGGCCCAGCCCGCGCCGGTCGCACGGGTCACGGACACGGCTCCGCCGAGCCCCACCGCGAGCGCCGCGCTGGTCTGCACCACCTCGAACGGGATCACATTACGGCCGCGGACCAGCGTCCGCAACGCGATGCTGAACAGGTACGCGCCGAGCAGCGTCATCTGAACGGTCAGCGCCATGCCTGGCGACTCGAGGTGGTCCTGGCCGAGGGCGCGCATGGTCACGCCGAATACGACGAGGTCGGCCGCAAGGGCGACCGGCCAGCGCACGAGGAGCCAGTCCAGCGAGTAGCCCATCCACAGGGTGGCTACGCCCAGGGTGATGAGGAAGAAGGCGTGCGGCACGACGGCGCCGGTCTGGGCGAGCAGCAGGATGGACGTGGGCACCGCGGCGCAGACGGCAATCCACGCAAGCGGCTGCAGAAGGCGCCGCCACGCCACCACGAGCAATCCCGCCGTCAGCGCGGCGATCAGTGCGGCCGCCCCGGCGGCCGGCACGACGTGGAACTTGGTCGTGGCCTCGACGACGAGCGGATACGCGACCAGCGCGGCGGCGATGCCATGGAACACCGCGCTCGTGGGCGTCGGCGTTCCGGCGGCGCGATCCGCCATCACGAGCCAGACCAGGCCGTAGGCCAGCCCGAGGGCTACGCCAACCGGCGGGGGCACCGTGCCGGCCTCGGTCATGGCCCGGAGGAAGAAACCGCCCCCCAGGCAGATGAAGAGCCGGCCGAGCAGCGAAAGCACGTGGATGGGATCGCGCCAGTCGCGTGCGTCCGGAGGTGCCGTCTCGGCGAGCCTTGCGTCCTCGGCCGCGTGCGCCTCAGCCGGCGCTTCGGCCGCCGGGCCCTCGCGCCGCTCCAGCGC
This sequence comes from Acidobacteriota bacterium, assembly GCA_026393735.1. Taxonomy (GTDB): domain Bacteria; phylum Acidobacteriota; class Vicinamibacteria; order Vicinamibacterales; family JAKQTR01; genus JAKQTR01. The sequence goes on along the minus strand of JAPKZP010000324.1, from coordinate 2,470 downwards.
GGCAATCCGCGATTCGAGGGCACGGATCGACGCCCGAAGGTCGTCGATGGTGGATTCGAGACGTGGGAGCCTGTCGTCCACGAGTCCTCCTGCGAAGCGGTCCCCCGCGGGCCGACGCCCGCGCGATGCATTCCGCGCACACGCTCAACTGAACCGCGCCCCCGGCCTACGCGTGCGTGTTCGCGGTGCCCTGCTCATGTCCCCACGGCGGGAGCAGCCGGATCAGCACCCAGAGAATGACGAACGGCAGGATCATGAGCAGGAGGGCCGGCAGCAGTCCCTCACGCGTCGCGAACTGCATCTTGTAGCTTGTGTAGCCCAGGAAGCTCTTGGAGAACAACTGGCCGCCGATCACCACGTTCCAGCGCATCGCGAAAATGCCCATGAGCGTGAGGCTGCCCGCCACGAGGTAGAGGGCGCGCCGCACCTGCTCCCGCAGCCGAACGAGCTGTGACACGCCCAGCAGCGCGAGCGGGACGATGGTGCCCACCAGGATCTGCAGCACGATCTGCGAGATGAACAGCCGGGTGTGGACCATGAAGTCGAGGGCACGGAACGACTCGTCGGATTCGTACAGCCGGTGGATCAGGTCGAGCATCTCGAGCGAGAAGTCCACGACGAAGGCGTAGAACAGGTACTTCGCGATCGTGTCGACGCACGCCATGTCGACCTTGACCTTCCGGTACCAGCAGGTCACGAAGTACAGAAGCAGGATCGTGGCGATGCCGGACACGATGGCCGAGAACAGGAAGACGATGGGCATGAGCGGCGTCGACCACCACGGGTTCGCCTTGATCGACCCGAAGATGAACCCGACGTAGCCGTGCAGCATGAACGCCGACGGGATCCCGATGACGGTCAGGGCGCGGCCGATCCGATCATCCCGCTCGAGCGCCTGCTCGCTGATGTTGTCCGACCAGAGCGCCATCGCGCCGTAGAGCAGGCGCGTCGCGCCCTGGCTCGCCTGCCACTTCACGACGATTTCGCGGCGGTAGTCCAGCCAGATCTCGAGCACGAGGACCACCATGAGATACCAGAGGTAGACGAACCCGAACATCGCCATCGCCGAGGTGGTGTGCGGCGTCAGGTACATCTCGACCGACCGCTCCGGGTGCCCGAGGTGCAGCTGCAGCGGCAGCGGCGCGACGAGCAGGAACGCCAGCGCGGTGAGCAGGGCCAGGCGGTACGTCGGCTTCACGGCCTGCACGTTGAACACCCGCTCGAGCGACGCGAGGATGAATGCCCCCGCGACCAGGCCGGTGATGAACGGATAGAGGACGATGAGCACGCTCCACTGGAGTTCGAGCTCGTTGGGATAGATGAACCCTTCCACGACTGGCATAGTCGCCCCTTCCTATCGCACCGAGCCGTCGAGGCCGTTGTAGTACAGCTTGGAACCCGTCGCCATCTGCGGTTTCAGCACCTGCACCTTGTGATCGCGCAGGAACGCATGGATGGGATCCGTGGGGTTCTTCAGGTCCGCCAGGACCCGCGCGCCCGTCGGGCACGTCTCACAGCAGGCCGTGGTCAGTCCCCTGGTGATCCGGTGGTAGCAGAGCGAGCACTTGTCGACGGTCTCCGTCCGCGGATCGATGTAGCGGCAGCCGTACGGGCACGCCTGCACGCAGTAGCGGCAGCCGAGGCAGTAGGTCTTGTCGACCAGGACCACGCCGTCCGGGCTCTCGAAGGTCGCGCCCACCGGGCAGACCTGCACGCACGGCGAGTGCTCGCAGTGGTTGCACAGTTTCGGCACGAAGAACATCTTGAGGTTCGGGTCGCGGACTTCCTGCTCGTGGAAGCCGTCATAGCCGCCGTTGGGAGAGCTGACCTTCGGGTGATCGAGGTCCGCCGGATCGACCACGTACCGCTCCACCCACGTCCGGAACATGTAGTTCTCGTGGGGCACGTCGTTCTCGGTCTTGCAGGCCCGGACGCACGTCCCGCACCCGATGCACTTCTCGATGTCCACCGCCATCCCCCACCAGTGGGCGTCGGCCTTGTAGTTCGGGGATTCTTCCGGGCGTCCCGCGAGCACATGTTCCCACGCGACCGCCGCCTAGGCCGTGAGGATGAGCAGCTTGCCGGTCTGTCCAAGAAACGTTCGTCGGTCCTGATTCATGGCGCGACCTCGTCAGGAGAGCTTCGGGTTGTGCACCTGGTGACACTCGGCGCACGAACCCTCGGGCGCGTGGTCGGCAACCACGACCTGCGGGAATGTCTTCGGCTTCGAAATGCTGGCGGTGTGGCAGACGATGCACGTCTTGCGGGGGTCGGGCCTGGCGGGCTTGCCGCTGCTCTGGTTGCCGGCGTGGGCGGCCAGCGCCCCGTGGCACGACTCGCAGGCGACGTGGGCGTGCCGGCCCTGGGCCCGGACTTCGGCGACGTCGGTGTGGCACTCGACACATGCGCCCTGCCCCGCGAACTTGAGGGGACGGGAGGCGTTGTCGGCCAGCGCTCCGGTGCGATAGTG
>JAPKZP010000199.1 GCA_026393735.1 Acidobacteriota bacterium | reverse complement strand
TTACTCACCCGTCTGCCACTCTACTCAGGGCCGAAGCCCCTTTCGCGTTCGACTTGCATGTGTTAGGCACGCCGCCAGCGTTGATTCTGAGCCAGGATCAAACTCTCATGTTAAAGGCGAAGCCAGCCTCCCTTGCGGGCGGCCGGTCAACTTCAACCAGAGTTCTTATGACTAGCTCTGGCGTTGTTCTTGATACGTATTGTTGGATCGGCTTCGCGGCCCGAAAGCCGCAGTCCGACCCTGCTGATACTCACAAGGTTCGTAACTACACGCTCTATCTAGTTTTCAAAGAACCGACCGCGTTCCCCATCGTATCGGCCGCTTGCGGCGACCGCTTCAGGGGAACCTTCCAATACTACTAACGCCCCGCTGTCTTGTCAACCCCTTTTTTCAACTTTCGTCAGACGGCACCGCCGTCGTCCAATTGTCGTGCACGGTCACCAACGGTGTCGTGGGGGCTGGCCGGCCCTGGTCGTGCTGGGCCAGCCATACCGCCGTTGCCGGCGGGGGTTACGGTCAACGGGGTTGTTGACCGGCGGACTTTTGATACTACAAAACCCCGGCCCGCTTGTCAAGCAAGCCGGGGTCTTCATGCTGTTTCCCCGTCTTCCGGCATTCGCTTCCGGCATTCGCCGGCCGGATTCCTGACCCAGCCCTCGGCCTACGCGACCGTGACGTCCGCGTCCAGGTAGACGTCCTGGATGAGGTTCAGCAGCTTCGCGCCCTCCGCCATCGGCCGCTGGAACGCCTTGCGCCCCGAAATCAGCCCCATGCCGCCCGCCCGCTTGTTGATCACCGCGGTCGCCACGGCGTCGCCGAAGTCGTTCTTCCCCGACGCGCCGCCGGAGTTGATCAACCCCGCACGCCCCATGTAGCAGTTCACCAGTTGGTAACGCGTCAGGTCGATGGGATGGTCCGTCGTGAGCTGCGTGTAGATCCGCTCGTCGAGCTTTCCATAGCTCGAACTGCCTGTGTTCAGCGCCTTGAAGCCGCCGTTGCACTCCGGCAGTTTCTGCTTGATGATGTCGGCCTGAATCGTCACGCCAAGGTGGTTCGCCTGCCCCGTCAGGTCCGCCGCAACGTGGTAGTCCTTGTCCTTTTTAAAGGCGCTATTCCGCAGGTAGCACCACAGGACCGTGGCCATCCCGAATTCGTGCGCCCGCGCGAACGCCTCCGCCACCTCCACGATTTGCCGGCCGCTCTCGTCGGACCCGAAGTAGATCGTGGCCCCGACCGCCGCCGCGCCCATGTCGGCAGCCTGTTCGATCGTGCCGAACATGATCTGGTCAGCCTTGTTCGGATACGTCAGCAGTTCGTTGTGGTTGATCTTCACGATGAACGGGATCTTGTGCGCGTACTTCCGCGACACCGACCCGAGCACGCCGTACGTCGACGCCACCGCATTGCAGCCGCCCTCGATGGCCAGTTTCACGATGTTCTCGGAGTCGAAGTACGCGGGGTTCTTCGCAAAGCTCGCGCCGCCGGAATGCTCGATGCCCTGATCGACCGGAAGGATGGACAGGTAGCCGGTGCCTGCCAGCCGGCCCGTGCGGAACAGGCGCTCCAGGTTGCCGAGCACGCAGTTGTTCCGATCGGACAGCGCCCAGACGCGATCAACGAAGTCCGGCCCGGGCAGGTGCAGGTGTGACTTCGGCACCGTCGTGCAGACGTGGTCGAGCAGGGGCTTCGCGCGGTCCCCCAGCAGGTCGAGGAGTTCCTTGTTCATACGATTATGTCTCCGCTTGTCATCGATGATGGCCGTCCGGCAGCAGTCCCGCCAAGCACGTTGCGGCAGCCCCGGGACTCACATTCTACACGTTCGAACGATCCGAGAGGGTCCCGCCGTCCGTCGGTCCGACACGGTGGTCACCCGCGAGACGAGCCTCCGCACAGCCCGCGGGGCTGTCTCACTCCGGCGACTTA
>JAPKZP010000498.1 GCA_026393735.1 Acidobacteriota bacterium | reverse complement strand
GGTCTCGTTGCGCGGCGGGAAGTTGATCGTGACCCCGCTGCTCGCGGCGCCGTACAAGGCCTGCCCGCCGCTGATGTCGTCGTTGGCCAGGTCGTCCAGGTTGCCGATCGTGCTGTTCATGATGGCGGTCACGCTCTGCGAGTGCTCGTCCGGATGGCCCAGGCCGAGCACGTGGCCGAGTTCGTGGATCGCGACGCGCCGCAAGTCGTACACGTTGCCGGGCAACTTGTTGCCGCGATACGAGTTCCAGGTGTACCTGGTGTTGAAGCCGATGTCGCCTTCGACCATCCTGCTGCCGCTGTACCAATACGTGGTGACCGCAAGCGTGTTGGTGCCGAACGCTTCACCGTACATGTCGCTGGCGAAGAACATGTCGTTGCGCCGGTTGCCCTCGCCCGGCGACTGCGTCGCGTTCTGGACGGCGCGGAACTGCACGTTGCCGAGAAACGCGTTCCAGCGGTCCATGGCCGCCGCGGCCGAGCACGACCAGTCCGGGCAGCCGTCGTTGAGGGCTCCCGAGGATCCGAGCTGGACGTACACGGTGACGGTACCGCTCGGCCAGAAGGCGCCGTTGGTCCAGTACGACTGCAGGCCTGCGATGGCGGTACTGAGGACGAGGGCGACCAGCGTGACGGTGCGCTTCATGGCCGCCTCCTATTCCCGCGCCGGCAGCCGCCGAACGGCCTGCGTGATCTCGTCCTCGAACGCCCGGAGCGTGAGCGCCCGTGCCGACGCCACGCGCGGCGGCGCGACAGCCGCGCCGATGTCGCTCACCCCCGCCAGCGGCTCGTAGTTGTAGCGCGCGATCGACTCGCGGCTGGTGGCGGGATCGTGCAGGACGCGGAACCGCCCGTGCATGAACCCGACGACAGGACTCATCGGCCGGCCGCGTTCGTCCACGAAGAGAACATCCCGGTCCCCGACTCTGAACCTGGGCATGCCGCTGACTTCGAGGCGGTCTTCCCCCACCGTCCCGCCCAGGAACTCGAGGGACGTGGCGACCCCGAGCTCGCCTTTGAGCGTGCGCTCGACCTTGAAGGTCACCGTCGTGACGATGGCCGGCCCGGACCGCGTGGCGATCCATCTCGACTGGACGTCCACGGTCTCGCCGACGAACACGATCTGCGCCTGTGCCACCATCTCGCTGAACGTCGGCGGGATCACGGTGGTCGCGCCCGGCGTGGCCACCGCCGCGACCGCCAGGATGAGGGCGAGTATCACCCACAGACGATGGCTCATGACGGACCTCCGAGACCGCCCGGCTTCCCGGCCTGCGGCGTGGTTCCTGGCGCTGGGTCCCCCGGCGATCGGGCTGGTGCGGCCGCCGGGGGCTCGTTCGACGGGCTCGCCGATTCCAGCAGCGCGGCGTCGCCCGGCGCGGATCCGGGCGGAGTTGCCGCCGGCGCGGGCGGCTCGACCTCGCCCATCCGTTGCAGGATCAGCTGCTGGCGGCGGACGAGAAAACCCGACGGATGCGCCGGGTTGTACCGACGGGGGTTGATGATCGCCGCCGCCAGCAGCGCGGCATTCCCTGGCCCCAGGGCCGACGCCGGCGTCCGGAAATACGAGCGGGCCGCGGCCTCGGCGCCCCAGATGCCGTCGCCCCACTCGATCACGTTCAGGTAGATCTCGAGGATCCGGCGCTTCGACAGCTCGGCCTCGAGCCGTCGCGCGATCAGGAACTCGGTCACCTTGCGCATCGGGTTCCTGGACGGCGACAGGTACAGGTTCTTTGCGAGCTGCTGGGTGATCGTGCTGCCGCCGCGTGCCAGCTTGCCCTGCTTCCAGTTCTCCTCGAACGACTTCTCCAGTTCGTCGAAGTCGATGCCCTCGTGCTGGAAGAACGCCGCGTCCTCGGCCACCAGCACCGCGCGCTTCAGGCTCGGGGAGATGCGTTCGTAGGACACCCACGTCTGCACCTTGCGCGGCGTCCTGCCCGCGTCCCTGGCTTCGCGCGCCCGCAATTCCATGAAGGCGGTCGTCTGCGGGTTCACCGTCCGCAGCAGACGCACGTCCGGGAGGGTCACGAACACGTACGCGACGTACGCGAACGCGATCGCCACCGCCGCCATCATCCACCGCGCGGCGCGCGTCAGCATGACGGGCTATTCACCGTTCTGGACGATTTTGATGCGCTGGCCCGCGGGCGGCGGCTGCCCCGGGTCGAAGCGGTTGAGCACCGCCAGCCGTTCCGGCTTGACCACGTTGCCCGTGCGCGCGGCCAGGCTCGCCCAGGTGTCGCCCTGGCGGACGGTGACGAAGCGAATCCGGCTGGGCCGGATGCGCGCCGCCTCCTCACGGCTGATCGACGCGACCGATCCGATGCTCTCGGAAAACGCCCCGCGCACCTCGCTGAACTTCGATCGCGCGGCTACGCCGCCGAGCATGAAGACCTGGCGCTCGAGTGCCATGTGCGCCGCCTGCATGCGGACGATGCCGACGTCCTTCATCGTGCCTTCGTAGGTGCCCACGAACGCCTGGAGGCCGTTCAGCTGCGTCGTCTCGCCGCGCAGCAGCTCGAACCCCGAGGTGCGCATGTCATTCACAGCCACGTCTTCCAGGGACGATCCCGAAGGCTTTTCCACGCTTTCGAGCAGCATCATCGCGTCCGTCGATCCCTTCGGGGTCACCGTCACCATCTTCTTGCCGTTGTCGATCTCCCAGCCTGCCGGGAACGCCACGCGCAGCCGCAGGTCGGGATGGACGAAGACGTTGCCGCGAACCACGCCCTCGTGCGGGTTGTCGCCGTACATCAGCCCGTCGATCCGGCTCAAGTATGGTTCGCGGTTCACCGTCCACACCGATTCGGGGCGCGTCTGGAGCAGCGCCTGCACGCTGGGGTCCACCTTCTCGATGCGGTCGGGCGTGGGGGGATGCGTCAGCAGCCAGTTCGGCACGCCGCCCTTGCCTGTCGTCCCTTCGAGCCGGCTGATCGCCTGGAGCACGCCTTCCATGCCCTCCGGGGACCAGCCGACGTTGGCCGAGTACTCCGTGCCGAGGCGATCCGCCTGCAACTCCTGGTTGCGGTCGTACTTCAGGAAGAGCACGCTCAGCCCGACGGCGCCCGCCATGGCGTACGGCGCGGCTTTCGGGTAGAGCACGGACAGGAGCGCCGCGCTCCCCAGCATCGTGATCTGCCGCGTGTAGCCCTGCGCGGCGTGGCGGGCCGTGACGTGGCCGATCTCGTGGCCGAGCACGCCGGCCATCTCGGCCTCCGTGCCCAGGTAGGCCAGCAGCCCGCGCGTGATGTACACGTAGCCGCCGGGCAGCGCGAACGCGTTCACGTCGGGCACGTCGACCACGGCGAAGTGCCACGGCAGGTTCGGCCGCTGCGACGACTGTGCGAGGCGCATGCCCACGTCCTCCACGTACTGCTGCAGCGCCGCGTCGTCGTAGACCCCCATCTCGGCCCGGAGTTCCTTGTCGCCGTCCCGGCCGATCTGGATCTCCTGAGCCTCGGTCATCAGCGAGAACTCGTTCTTCCCGGTGACGGGATTGGTCGCGCAGGCGCCGATCGGCAGCGCCAGGACGGCGAGCAGGAGATATGCCGTCGCCGAGCGCCATGCGGAATGACGTGCCGTGTGTGCGGTCATGATGTCCTCACGATTCCCGGGGGGCGTGAATCATCGCGTGATCGCGGCCGGGAGACCTTCCCCTGATGGAAGTATACGCCCGGCATCCGGGTGCCTGACGCGGAATGACCATGCCGGCTCGAGCCAGTTGCCGAGCAGGCGGCGCCGCGCCTCTTCGCCCACGCCGGCCCGCTCGGCCTGCACGAGCGTCAGGTAGGCGATCGCCACCGGATGGAGCGATCCCGTTCGGTGAACGCCCCAGGTCGCCCTCCCTCCTGCGGTGGAGAGCCATTCGCGGTAGCTGGCTCGGAGGACCAGCGGCCCGAGCCCGACCATCACGACCGTGGCGTCCACGAGGTCCTCGTCGCCGGCGTTCGCGATGCCGGCGCCCGGGGCCTCCAGCCTGATGTGGGCGAACTCGTGCGCCGCAATCATGAGGATCTCGTCATCGTCGTCTCGATGGCGGTCCGCGATCTCGACGGAGGCGCGCTCGCCGAAGATCCGGACGCGGCCGGCCGTGGGCCTGTCGAGACGGGCGAAGCCGACACTGATGGCCTCGAGCCTGAGCCCGAGCCGCTCGGCTGCCAGCGCCGAGATACGGCGGAGGAACTCGACGCGGTCGTCGGGCGCGAAGGGCAGCCGGTCGAGCGGGGGTTGCTGAAGGAGGTCTGGACGGGCGAGCGCGTGTTCGATGGTGCGTACGTAGCCGTCGAGCCGCGCGTGCTCTCGATCGAGCGGGAACGCCCGCGCCACCGCCTCGCGGCCGCGACGCAGCGCGTCGAGCGCGGTGGTGACAGGGCCGGTTTGCGCGTGGACGAGGAGCGGCACAACGACCGAAATCGCCGCGACCGCCAGGCGGCTGAACCTCATGCCCGGCCTCGTGCCGCGCTATTTCCCGGCCAGCGCAGCCCCGGCCGCCCCGGCGCCGGCTCCGGCCGTGACCGGGAAGCCGTTCGCGCCGAGCACGCTCTCGAATGCCGACAGGAACGTGTCGATGATGGCGGGCGTCGAGCAGGCCCCCATCAGGCCGACGCGCCAGATCTTCCCGGCGAGAGGCCCCAGGCCGGCGCCGATCTCGATGTCGTGCCGCTCGAGCAGTTGCTTGCGCACGGCGAGTTCGTCCACGCCCTGGGGCACGTTCACCGCGTTCAGCGTCCAGAGCCGCTCCTGCTCCGGCGGCAGCAGCGACAGCCCCATCCGGGAGAGCCCGGCGGCGAGCGCCAGATGGTGCACGTGGTGGCGCGTCCACCGGGCCTCGAGCCCTTCTTCGGCCACGTCGGCCAGGGCCGCGCCGAGCGGGTAGAGCATGGACGCGCAGATGGTGTGGTGGTACTTGCGCCGCAGCCAGTAGTCCTCGAGGAGCGAGAGATCAAAGTAGAAGCTGCGAGCCTTGACGCGCTTCGCCAGCGCCGTGGGGGCAAAGGCGATGGGCGCCACGCCGGACGGCGCGCCAATGCACTTCTGCGCGCAGCTGTAGCAGCAATCGATGCCCCACTGCTCCATCTCGAGCGGGTGGCCGCCGAGCGACGTGACCGCGTCGACAATGGTGAGCGCGCCATGTTCCCGGGCGATGGCGGCGATCTCCCTGATGGGGTTCAGCACGCCCGTGGACGTCTCGGCGTGCACGACCGTCACGATGTCGGCCGGCCGGCTCTCGAGCGCCTGCCGGACCGCGGCAGGATCCACCGCCCGGCCCCAGCCATACTCGAGGCGCTGCACGTCACCGCCGTAGCGCTGGCTGATGCCCGCGATCCGGTCCGCGAAGTACCCGCCCACGATCGCGAGCACGCGGGTGTTGTCGCCGACCAGGTTCGCCACCGCCGTTTCCATCGCCGACGTGCCCGTGCCGGATACGGCAAAGCAGAACGAGCCCGCGGGCGCGCGGAACGTCGCCGCCAGCGCCCGCCGCAACTCATCCATGTAGTCCATCAGGTCGGAGTCGAGGTGGCTCAGCACGGGCGTCCGCATGGCGGCCATCACGCTGGGTAACACCATGCTCGGTCCCGGGCCGAGGAGGATGCGGGGCGATTCAGGAAGTCGGGACATGTTTCCCTCGATTCTATCCGACCAGGTCCTCGTACAGGCGTGCGAGGATCTCGTGCGCCTCGGGCTTCGCGGGGCGCAGCGGCCCGCGCACGTCCCCGCCGACGTAGCCCGCGATGTCCATCGCCATCTTCAAACCCGGGATGCTGAACCCGCCCGACACCGCCTGCGCCAGCGGCGTCAGTCTCCGTTGCAGGCGCTTCGCGTCGTCGTGCTTCCCCGCCCGCACGAGCTCGTAGAGCGCCACGCAGACCTCCGGCACGACGTTGGCCACGGCGACAATGGCGCCGGCGGCCCCGACGACGAGGGACGGATAGAGCGTGGGCGCGGACCCCACGACGACCGCGAAGTCGGCCGGCGTGCGGGCGACGATCGCCGCCACCTGGCCCACGTCGCCGTTCGAGTCCTTCATGCCGATGATGTTCGGATGCGCCGCGAGCGCCGCCGCCGTGTCGGGCGCCATGTTCATGGCGGTGACGGCGGTGAAGTTGTAGAGCAGCACCGGCACCGGCGACGCGTCGGCGACGGCGCGGTAGTGCGCGACGAGCGCGTCGTGCGTCATCTGGCTCTTGAAGTAGAACGGCGTCAGCACGAGCACCGCGTCGGCACCGGCCTTCGCCGCGCGCGTCGTCGCCGCGATGGTCGCGCGCGTGGACTGGCGCCCCGTGCCTGCGAGCAGGACGCGGTCGCGCGGGACGTCCTCGCGCACGGCGGCGACGATGCGTTCGGCCTCGTCCTCGTCGACGAACGCCGCCTCGCCGTTCGAGCCCAGGGCGAGCAGGCCGCGCAGGCCGGTCTGCATCCAGCGCCGCACGTTGTTCGGCGTCCGACTGCGTCACGAGGTTCACGGCGAGTACGACGACGAAGATCGCGGCCGCGGGCGCGAGCGTCCACGGCGCGTCCGCGATCGCCGCCACGTTGGCGGCTTCCTGCAGCATCGAGCCCCAGCTCACGGACGGATCCGGGAAGCCCAGGCCCACGTACGACAGCGTGGCCTCGGCCAGGATGAACGCGGCGACGAGGAGCGTGGCCTGCGTCGCGACGAACCCGCGCGCGGCGGGCAGGAGATGACGCACGAGCAGGCGCGCCGGGCCCATGCCGAGCGACCGCGCCGCCTGCGCGTAGTCGCGCCCGCTCTCCGCCGCCACGATCGCGCGCACGCCGCGCGCCACCATCGGCCAGCCGACGACGGCAAGGATGCCGGCCACGAGCCCGAACACCTGGCCGGCGCTCAACACGAGCGGCAGCGCGGCGCGCAGCGACAGCACGACGTACATGGCGGGCAGCACGAGCACGAAATCCGACAGCCGCATCAGCCCGTCGTCGACGAGCCCGCCGGCGATGCCGGCGACACCACCCACGAGGGTGCCGATCAGGAGCGCGCCCAGCGTGGCGAGCAGGGCCACGCCGAGGGACAGCCGCGCGCCGCGAACGAGGCGCGTGAACACGTCACGCCCGGAGCTGTCGCCGCCGAGGGGCAGCCACGGCCCGTGCCCTTCGTCCGACAGCCGCACGAACAGGCCGGCCGCGAACCACTCGAGTGCCATGGGATGATCGCGATCCTCGGCGAAGCGGCGCTCGAGACGATCGACCAGCCGGATCGGGTACACGAACGGCGCGTGCCAGCGTCCGTCGGCCCCCACCACGTGGATGGGCATGGGCGGCGCGTAGGCGCAATCGTCGAAGCGGTCGGCCGCGCCGTGGGGCGTGACGACCGGCGCGAACGCGGCGGCCAGCACGACGCACGCGAGGATGCCGATGCCGGCGCGCTTCACGACTCCGACTCCATGCGCCCGCGCAGGCGCGGATCGACGACGGCGAGGGCGACATCGGATGCCAGGGCGCCGAGGGCGAGGAAGACGCCGCCGGCCGCGGCGCACCCGGCGACGAGGTGCACGTCGCGCGAGCGCAGGGCGTCGAACATCAGGCGGCCGAGCCCTGGCCATGCGGTCACGATCTCGACGACAAATGAGCCGCTGAGCAGGCTGCCGAACACGAGACCGTAGATCGCGGTGACCGGGCGGAGCGAGGGCTTGAGGGCGAGGCGCCAGAGCACCCGCCGCGGCGGAATCCCGCGCGCCCGGGCCGCGCTGATGTACGGCTCCCGCATCGTGTCGGCGGTGGCCTGCGCCTGCAGGCGCTCGATCGTGGCGGCCAGCGGCAGCGCGAGCGCGCACGCGGGCAGCACGAAGTGGCGAGCCACGTCCATCGCCCAGGCGAGCCAGCCGGCGGCGGGGTCGAGGCCCGGCGACGTCATGCCGCCGGTTGGCCACCAGCCCGTGCGGGCCGCGACCAGCACAAGGACCAGGGCACTCACGAGCGACGGCAGCGACAGCGCCAGGACCGAGGCGGCGCGAATCACGCCCGGCACGACGCCCCTCCGGCTGCCGGCGACGACGCCGAGGGGCAGGCCGACCAGGGTCGCGAGGAGCAGTGCCACGACGGCCAGAACGGCCGTGTTGCGCGCGCGCTCCGCGACCAGGCCGGCGACCGGCCGGCCGTACATCAGCGACGTGCCGAAGTCGAGGCGCACGGCGCGCCCGGCCCACTCGAGGTACTGCTGCGCCAGGGGCCGGTCGAGCCCCAGCCGCGCGCGCTCCGCCTCGAGCGACCTCGTGGTTGCGCCCGCGCCCACCTGCTCGGACGTGATGTCGCCCGGCGCGACGCCGGTGAGCATCAGCGCGGCCGACGACACGACGGCCACCAGCAGCACCGCGAAGGCGATCCGATTGGCGAGGTATCTCAGCATCGTGTCGGGACTGGCGCCATGCGCCCGCCGTATTCTTGCATGCTTCCCTCCGAGGGACGCCAGAGATACGTGAGGTCGTACGTCAGGGCCGTGGCGGGCTGATCCGCGTATGATAAGGCGTCTATGGCCAAGAGGGCGGCGGCGCTCGTCGAGTCCGCGTTCGTGCGGCTGTTCCTGCACGACACCCTGGTGCAGCTCTATCTCGGCGTCCTGGCCGCCGAAGCGGTGATCTACAGCGTGCCGCTGATGGACCCCGGCACGCTCACCGCCTTCGGCGCCTCGCCGTTTGAAATCCCGTTCGTCGCGACTGCCGCGATGGCGGGCTTCTACGGGCTGAGGCGAATCCCCGAGCGCGAGGAGCGGCTCTTCTGGACGCACCTCGCGTACGCCATGGTGTTCTGGCTGGCCACGCTCGTGTGGATCTCGCTCGTCCCGGCGAAGGACTGGTCTCGGTCGCACGACGTGCTGGTCGACGCGTCGTACCTGTTCTTCTATTCGCCCATCCTCTTCGCCCTCGAGCGCAAGCCGCACCTGCCCCGGGCGGAACGGCAGCGCGACACGGAACGCCAGTTGCGGTGGGCCGGTGTGACGCTGCTCGTGGTGGGCTGGTTCGCCTATTTCGTGGTGGTCCCGGTGCTGTTGGATCCAGCGACGTTCAGCACGTCGCTGACCTCGTCGCTCCTGTTCGTCACGATCGACATCGCGGTCGTCATCCGCGCGACGTGGCGCGCGTGGTCGTGCGGATCCCTCCGCTGGCGCGCGCTCTACGGCACGCTGGCCGCGGCCGGGGTTTCGCTGGCCGCCACCGACGGGCTCGATCTGGCACGCGACGCGGGGTTCCTCGTGCTGCGGAACGGGGCCGCGACCGACCTCATCTGGGCCATCCCGCCGATGCTGTTCGTGCTGGCATTCCGGCTGCGCGAGGCCGATCTGCCGCGAACCGTCGACGACGACGTGCGCGACCGCGATGCGCGGCGCAGCCTCGATCCGGTTCGGGTCGGATCGTTCCTGGTGGCCAGCGCCCTGGCGTTTCCGCTGGTGCACTTCGTCCTGCACACGGCCCAGGTCTTCCACGAGAACCTCGCGCCCGGTCACCGCCTGGTCGTCCTGGTCGCGCTCGTGGCGTTGGCGTCGCTCGCCGGCGTCGCCTATCGCGTCCTCGAAAGGCAGCGGGTGGCGGACGAGCGGGCGCGCGCCAGCCTCGAAGCCCGGCTGCGCGAGGCGCGCAAGCTCGAGGCCGTCAGCCGCCTCGCCGGCGTGGTCGCCGACGAATTCACGCCGCCGCTGCAGGTGCTCTCGGCGTTCGCGGATCGAGCGCTCGACGCGTTGGCCGCCGGCGATCCGCTGCGCAACGACGCGCAACGAGCTTCGGAACAGATCCTCCGGATGGTGGAGTTCACGCGCAACCTCGCGGCTGTGAGCCGTCAGCAGCGCGGACGGCCGATCAGGGTCGATCTCGCGATTGCCGTGTCCGACGCGTTGCCGTCGCTCCGGGACGCGCTGGGGCCGTCGGTCCGCATCGAATGCACGCCGGGCCCCGGCGCCGCGACCGTGATCGACCCTGCGCACCTGCGCGTGATGCTGCTCGACCTCGCCACCAATGCGCGCGACGCGATGCCCGCAGGCGGCCGGCTGCGGATCGACACGGGCGCGGTGGTGCTGGACGCCGAGACCGCGTTCCCGCTGGCGATGCGCCCGGGCCGGTATGCGCGCCTCGCCGTCAGCGATACCGGCGACGGCATCCCGAACGAAGCGCTGGCGCACATCTTCGAGCCGTTCGGCAGCACGAAGTCCGACGAGCCGACCGCGGGCCTCGGCCTGGCGACCCTGTACGCCATCGTGAGCCAGCACGGCGGCTGCGTGAACGTGTCGACGAAGATTGGCGAGGGCACGAGCTTCGAAATCCTGCTGCCGGCGGTGCAGGCGGCCCTGTAACCGGCCGCAGGCGGCGCCTCCGGGGCCCCGGCCGAGTGCCTCGACTCGCCTCGACTCGGTTGTCTGCGGCAGCGGATCGTGCTACAAACGCCCCCACTCGTGCCGGGGGACCCCGCATCATGGCTGTTACGCACACACTCAAACGGGCCCTCGGCCGCTGGGATCTGACGGCCATCGGCATCAACCAGACCATCGGCGGGGCCGTCTTCCTGATGCCGTCCCAGATCGCGGCGGCCGTCGGGGCGTGGAGCCCGATCGCCATTCTCGGCGGCACGCTGGTCACCATGGTCATCGCGCTGTCGCTGGCTGAAGTGGGAAGCCGGTTCGACGCCACGGGCGGCCCGTACCTGTACGCGCGCGCCGCGTTCGGCCGCTTCGCCGCCTTCGAAGTCGGGTGGATGCAGTGGTTCACGCGCGTCACCAGCCACGCCAGTGTGGCCAACGGGCTGGCGCTCGCGCTCGGGTACTACTGGGCAGGCGCCGCCTCCGGCTGGTCGCGGATCACCGTGATTGCCGGCATCACGGCGGTGCTGACGGTCGTCAACGTGATCGG
>JAPKZP010000277.1 GCA_026393735.1 Acidobacteriota bacterium | reverse complement strand
GGGCATGGTGGCGTACTGGCCGACGACACTGGGACCTTCCCGGGCAACCCAAATCTTGGGTCCATCGGGAGGACAGTTTGGATTGCGCCGATACTGCCACTCCCATCGCAGGCGATTCCGCTCCGCTTCGTCGTGCCCGAAGACGCGGCGGTACAACGCACTGACAGCACGCTCATCGTCGGGGCGGAACGCGTCGATCGTGGCCATCGAACGGGCTGCCGGCTGTCTAGTGTCCCGGGGGCTTCGGTGGGACCGACGGCGGGGCCTGGCGGCTGGGCAGGATGATCGATCCAGGCGTCGCCACTGTCGCTCCCGGCACGGTTGGCATTGGCGTCAGGACCGGTGACGGCGTCTGAGTCCCTGACGTGCCGTCCGGCTGAGAGACATCCGAACCGGGTCGACCCTGGCCTGGGCGCTGGAGTGCGCCGAATGGAGGCCTCATCGCGGGCGGGAGCAGTGCGTCGGACGAGGGGTCGCTGTCGTCATCGATGACCGACACCTCGCCCGGCCGGTTGGCGCTGTCCATGAAGCTGATGACCTGGCCATCGGGCATGACCCGTCGCTGAATCGGCGGTCGACCCGGCATGGCTCCTGGCGCCGCCGGCGTGGGCATGACCTGCTGCTGCGCCGACGGTGTCGCCCGCACCGTCGAAGCCGCCCCGCGCATGATGACGATGCAGTCGAACATCGATGCGCCGGCACCCGACTCGGACCGCGTAGACGCCATGTAGCCGGCCAGCGGGCGCAAGAGCGTCTCGAGTGCCTGGGCTTCGGGCACGTTGGTGAGGCTGAGGGTCATCAGGGTGCCAGGAACCTGATCCCGATTGACAATGCGTGTCCCGCCCACGCGTTCCCATTCGAGGAGGATCTGTCGCAGCGGGACGTCGCGGGCGGACAACTCGACCCGGCCGTTCTGAATCGTCAGTACCAGATCGCCGGCGTCGGCCGGCATCGCTACGGCCAGTGCGAGCACGAACGCGAGACTGCACGGCAGGAGGAATCGCGGATTCATGACGGTGGTTCCCAACGAATGGAGTATACGCCTCGGTATGCCGGCCGCCAAGCGAGCCGGGGCGGGGCCGAGCCGAGTCGCAGGACGCCTCAGAACGGCCCGAGATCAGGCCGTCGAGCGTCGGGACCGCTGGTACTCGATGACTTCGGCAATGATGCGGTCGATCTGCACACTGGGGACGTATCCGATCGCGCGATGGATCTTCGTCAGGTCGGGAATGCGGCGCGCCATGTCTTCAAAACCGGCTTCGTACGCTTCGTCGTACGGCACCGTGACAATCTCGGACGGACTGCCGGTCGTTGCCTTGATCTTCTCGGCGAGTGCGCGGATCGAGATCTCCTGGTTGTTCCCGATATTGAAGACTTCGCCGACTGCGGCCGGCGTCTGCACGAGCGCGGCGAGCGCAGCCACGACGTCGCCGACGTAGCCGAAACAACGGCTCTGGGTTCCATCACCGAAGACGGTGATGGGCTTGCCAGCGAGGGCCTGCCGCACGAATGTCGGTACGACCATCCCGTACCGGCCCGTCTGCCTCGGGCCTACCGTGTTGAAGAGCCGGACAATGACGACGGGAAGCCTGCGCTCCTTCCAGTAGGCCAGGGCGAGGAACTCGTCGATGGCCTTGCTGCAGGCATAGGCCCAGCGGTGTTTGACCGTTGCGCCGAACTGCAGATCGCCGTCTTCGCGGAACGGCACGTTCGTGCTCTTGCCGTAGACCTCGGAGGTGGAGGCGACGAGGACCAGCTTCTTCTTCTTGTTCGCGTGCGTCAGCACGATCTCCGTGCCGTGCACGTTGGTCTCGATGGTGCGGACCGGTTCCTCGACGATCAGACGCACGCCGACCGCGGCCGCGAGATGGAACACGACGTCACTGGCATCGATCAACTCGGCCAGGAGCGGCTCGTTCTCGATGGTGTCGATCGTGTACCGGAATCCCGCGTGCGGTTTCAGGTGGGCGATATTGTCGATCGATCCGGTCGACAGGTTGTCGAT
>JAPKZP010000616.1 GCA_026393735.1 Acidobacteriota bacterium | reverse complement strand
CCAGGCCGCCGTATGCCCGCGGTGTCGACGATGCGGAACTGGCGTCGGCGCCACTGGAGCACGGTGTCGATCGCGTCTCGCGTCGTGCCCGGCATGTCGCTCACGAGGACGCGCTCTTCCCGGAGCAACCTGTTGACGAGGGACGACTTCCCGACATTCGGACGCCCGACAATCGCGACGGCGGTTTCGGTGGGCCGCTCATCACGCGCGTGACGTCCACGAGGCAAAGCCTCGCCCGTCTCCGGCACGGACTCACCATCACCTGGCAGCACCTCGGCCTCGGGCGTCAGGGCGCCCAGCAACCGGACGACCTCGTCCAGCAATTCACCCGTGCCGTGGCCGTGCTCGGCGGACACCTCGATGACGGGCTCGAACCCCAGTTGGTAGAACTCGAGGACGCCCGCCCGGGAGCGCTTGTCGTCGCACTTGTTCACGGCCAGCACGACCGGCTTGTTGACTGCCCGGATGGCCGCCGCCACCTCTTCGTCACCTGAGATCTTGCCCGCCACGGCGTCAACGACAAACACGACTAGCGTCGCGTCGCGCAGGGCCCGCCCGCCTCGTTCGACGACCAGATCGTGGAGGGGGTCGGTCGTCGCGCCGAACAGGCCGCCGGTATCGATCAGTTCAAAGGTGACGGCGCCCCAGCTCACGGGATGGCTGATGGCATCGCGCGTGGTGCCGGCCACTGGCGCGACAATGGCGCGCCGGATTCTGGCGATCCGATTGAACAGCGTTGACTTACCGACGTTTGGGCGGCCGACCAGCACGACGGCCGGCAGTTTTCGGGGCACAGGTACTCCCGTTCAGAAACGATTCAGCTTCGATCTTAGCCGGAAATGCACCGCCCCCGGAGGACTCGTGAGCCCGGTTTCCACAACCTCGCTGCCCTTGACAGCGTAAGTGTCTCTTTCTATGATAGTTAGCAACTTTCTTTTGAGGGAGCGCCGTCGACATGATTAAGGTCGACATCGTCAACGAAGTCGCCCGGCTCGCCGACATCACCAAGGTGAAGGCGGAATTGGCCGTTGACGCGGTCTTCGACGCGATGCGCCTCTCGATGCAACGAGGCGATCGCATTGAATTGCGCGGGTTCGGGGTGTTCCAGGTGAAACCTCGAAAGCGCGGGATCGGCCGTAACCCACGCACGGGTAAGGAGGTCCGGATACCACCGGGCCGCACCATCCGCTTCAAGCCCGGCAAGGATCTCCAGAACATCGGCTAGCGCCGCCGGCGCACGAGACAGGCTGAGCCCTACTTGTCAGATTCCAGCGTCGACCCGTCCCTGCCACCCTCCGACCGGCCCCTGCTGTTCGCCGAAGTCGTTCGGGCTGAAGAGCTTCAGCGCCCGAGACCGCAACCGGCCAAAGAGCGCCGCTGGGTGCACGGTGTGCTGCTCGCTGCAACCCTTGTCACGACGACCGTCGTCGGCGCAGGCCACTGGATCTCGTTCCAGGCGGATTTCAGGCCGGAGATTCCGGAGATCGGCCTGGTCTCGGGCGCGCTCCACGGCCTCTGGTATGCCCTGACCATCATGGCGATTCTCGGCGCACATGAACTGGGGCACTACCTTGCGTGCCGCTACTACGGCATCAGCGCGTCGCTACCCTACTTCCTGCCGGTGCCGTTTCCGCTGACCGGCACGGCGGGCGCGTTCATCCGCATCCGCCAGCCCATCACCTCGAAGCCGGCCCTGTTCGACATCGGTGTGGCGGGCCCGTTCGCTGGATTCGCCGTGGCGGTCCCGGCCTTGTTCATCGGGCTGATGCTGTCCCGTGTCGTCGAGGTCCCGGCGGATTTCGTCGGCATGTCGCTCGGCGAGCCCCTGCTGTTCAAGGCGGCGGCGTGGATGGTCTGGGGATCCTTGCCCGGGCATCTGTCGGTCAACCTGCACCCGATGGCGTTCGCCGCATGGTTCGGCCTGCTCGCGACGGCGCTGAATCTCTTTCCGCTTGGCCAGTTTGATGGCGGTCACGTCGCGTACGCCGCGCTCGGCCGGCGATCGGCGATTGTTTCCCTCCTCACGCTTGGCGCCGCGGTAGGACTGAGCTTCTACTCGTCGTCGTGGATTGTGTGGACGCTGGTCGCGGTGGGGCTGCTGTTCGTCTTCGGGTGGCGCCACCCGCGCACGTGGGACGAGGACGTCCCGCTGGATCGGACCCGGCTCTGGCTGGCGATCTGCGCGCTCATCGTCTTTATCGTCTGCTTCACGCCTGCGCCGATTGAGCCCCTCGACCTCATTCAACCGAAGTAAGGCCCCGTCCGGGTCCTCGCCGCGCTCACAGGATACTGATCGGATCGACGTCAATCGTCACGCGGCGCTGGAGGTCGGCGCGGTCGCGGACGGCGGCGACCACTGCCGCGCGCATCGCCGTGCGCAGAGCCGGCGCACCCTTCACGAAGAACTGCGCCCGATGCTCGCCCTTCAGGCGAGCCAGAGGAGCCGGCGCCGGCCCCAGAATCGCCAGCGCCGTGCCGGTCGAGTATTCCCGGATGCGGCGGCAGAGATCGGCGGCCGCCTCGGCCGCCGCCGCGTAGGACGGGGCACGCACGACGCCGTTGACCAGCGCCACGACCGGCGGGTACCGCATCGCACGCCGGTAGGCCAGTTCCTGCTCGAAGAACGCGGCATAGTCCTGACGGCATGCGTAACGGATGCTGTAGTGATCGGGGTAGAGGGTCTGGATGATCGCCTCCCCGCGCACCTCACCGCGGCCCGCGCGCCCGACCACCTGCGGCAGCAGCTGAAAAGTGCGCTCGGCAGCCCGGAAATCCGCCAGCCCCAGTCCAACGTCCGCCGAGATCACCCCGACGAGCGTCACGCGCGGGAAGTCGTGGCCCTTCGCGATCATCTGCGTGCCGACGAGCACGTCGAGCGCACCGTCGGCGAACGCCGCCAGCATGTCCGCCATGACACCCCTGCGCCGGACCGTGTCGCGATCCAGGCGGGCCACGCGTGCCATCGGGAACGACGCCCGCACCTCCATTTCCACGCGTTCGGTGCCGAAGCCAACCTGCTCGAGGAAAGGACCGCCGCAGGCGGGGCACGTGCGCGGCACGCGCCTGGCATGGTTGCAGTAGTGGCACACGGCCTGCCCGCGGCCGTGCACGACCAGCGACACCGAGCAATTCGGGCAATCGATCGTGCCGCCGCACTGCCGGCAGAATACCGATGTCGAGTAGCCGCGGCGGTTCAGCAGGATCAGCACCTGCTCCCGCCGCTCGAGCCGTATGCCGATGGCGGCGTGCAAGGCCCGGCTGATGACGGGATCTGCGCCCGTCTCCGCCAGCTCTTCGCGCATGTTGACGGTCCGCACGTCTGCCAGGGGCCGGTCGAGGATGCGCCGATCGAGCGTGACGAGATCGTACCGCCCGCGCTGCGCGTGGGCGTACGATTCCATGGAAGGCGTGGCGGACCCGAGCACGACCAGGGCCCGCTCCTGCTGCCCGCGCACGACCGCGACGTCACGGCCGTTGTACCGAGGACTGTCGTCCTGCTTGTACGATCCGTCGTGCTCCTCGTCGACGACGATGAGGCCGATGTCCGCGAGCGGCGCAAACACCGCCGAACGTGTCCCGACGACCGCGCCCACGTCGCCGCGCCGGATACGCTGCCACTGGTCGTGGCGCTCGCCGTCCGACAGTCCGCTGTGCTGGATGGCGACCCGGTCGCCGAACCGCGCCCGGAACGCGGCGGCCACGGCCGGCGTCAACGAAATCTCGGGGACGAGCACCAGCGCGCGCCGGCCGGCCTGCAGCGTCTGCTCGGCGAGCCGGAGGTAGATCTCCGTCTTGCCGCTGCCCGTCACGCCGTGCAGGAGCGCCACGCGAAACCGCGCTGAGTCCAGCGCGCTGCTGAGGCGGACCAGGGCCGCTGTCTGGTCTGGCGTCAGGTCTGGGGCGACCGCACCGTTCGCGCGTGCCGCGACGCGGCCCCAGGGCCCCATGAACGGGTCGCGCTCGACCGTCCGCCGCCGGACGGCCACGAGTTCCCGCAGTCCCGGCCGCCGCAGGCCCGCGATATCGAGTCCCATCTCGCGCAACTGGTCGACTGCAAGCCCTCCGGGTGCCGCGCCGATAGCCAGCAGCAGTTCACGCTGCCGCGGACCCAGGCGCAGTCCGCTCTTGTCGCCCGACAGACGCTCGACGACATCCCGCCCCTGCACGGTCAGCTCAACCGTGCGTTCGGTCTTGTACGCGACGCGCTCGCCTTCGAGCACCTGGCTGACACCCAGCCAGCCCGCGCGTTCCAGGCTGCGCACGACTGCAGCCATCGCCACCCGCGGCCCGCCCGGCGAGCGTTTGCCGAGCCGCGCCCGCACGGTGGAGACCGGCACGCGCGGGGCCGTCGCCACGATCTCGACGGCCGCCCGCTGGACGTCGGTCAAACCCGCGATGTCGAGTGCCTGCAGGCGCCTCCGGCCTTCGTCGGTAAGCGACAGCACGCGCCGGCTTTCCACCCACGCCATCGGAGGAACGGCCGCGGCGATCGCCTCGCCCGGCCCGGCCGCATAGTACTCGGCGACCCATGCGGCCAGCGCGAGGACCGCGGCGGGCAGGTACGGGTCCCCGTCGAGCACGTCGAGTATGTCGCGCAGGCCGGCGTCTCGGCTTCGCGGATCCTCGTCGTCCACGTTCTCGACTGCGGTAACGCACCCCGTGAGGGTGCGGGTACCCAGAGGCACCAGCACCCGGGCGCCGACGGCGGGAGGCTCCATGTCGCCGGGCACCCGGTACGTGAGCAGGTCTACGGACGGGACGGGTACGGCAACGGACGCAAGGCGGGTCAT
>JAPKZP010000575.1 GCA_026393735.1 Acidobacteriota bacterium | reverse complement strand
CGAATGCCACCACCTGCGCCGGCGCGGCGGCACGTGCGAACCGCACCGGCGAGATCCCTGTCCCGATGAACACCACGACGTAGAGCGCCGCGATGAACAGTATGAGCAACGCCGACGACACGGCGATGTAGTACGCCAGCGCGGTCACGATGCCCACGCCCACGTGTATCGCCAGGCCGAGGCCGAGGCCAAACACGCCGTACGGCGCAAGGGCGACAATCCAGTGCAGCAGCACCGTGATCGCCGCATCGACCGACCGGAACAGCGTGACCAGGGGATCGCGCAGGTGGCGGGGGATCCGGCTCACGCCGAACGCGCATGCCACCGTGAAGACCAGGACGGGCACGATGGCGCCGTCAGCCGCAGCGCGAATCGCGTTCGCGGGCACGAGGCCCAGCACGACCTGCGCCACTGTCGGGGGCGCGCCGCTCTCCACGGCCGGACCCTTCGTGCGGAGCAACGCCGCCTGATCCATCGGGAGCCAGGCGTAGATGGTCGGCATCACGACGGCCGTGATCACCGCTGTCACGATCAGCAATCCGAGGAACCATGCGGCGGCCTTCCACCCGGCCCGCCCCACGGTTCGCTGATCCTCATGCCCTGCGATGCTGACGACGAGCTTCGACACGACGAGCGGCAGGATCGTCATCAGGATCGCATTGATCCAGATCGTGCCGCCGACTTCGACCGCTGAACCGATCGCGAGGAGAGCCGGGACGGCCGACGCGGCGATGGCTGCGCCGGCGGACAGTCCTGCCGCCAATCCGATGATTGCCTTCGTGCCGATTGTCATGACTGCCCTTCGGCGTTCAGCCTCGCGTGGCGTCTTCCGCGGCGGCCGGTCAGTACCCGCCCGCTGGCCGGCAGGCGCTGCGTTATTGGAACGTCATCGCGCGGCTGATGCCGATCTTGTGGCCGCTCGACCGCTTGTCTGCCTCGCCCGTCGTGACGACTCGGATCGCATGCTTGCCCGGCGGCAAGCCGTAGGTATGCCACAAGGCGTGGTCGAGCGTCCGCTCGGGTATGTACGAGTCGATCTCCCCGATGAGTGTGCCGTCAAGGTAGACCTTCGCACGCCCGCCGTCCTGGCTGTTGCGGCCGACAATCGCAATCGCCGTGCCGGTGAAGGTGATGCTCGCTTCGTCGCCCGCCGCGACCGAGACTCTGGACGATGAGCGGTACCGCCCCTCGCTCACAGGCTCATCCGTCCAGGTCCCGGTCCACGACCACGCCGGGTCCGACGCGCTGAAAGCCCGGTCGGGCTTGCCCATGCTCCACTGTTCCAACGCCGGCGCCAGGGGGGCCTGCGCCGGAATCCGGATGTCCGTGTCGGTCGCGGTCCCGCCCGCCTGCTGGGCCAGCTTGACGGCCCGTTCCACCGATGCCCGGACGATGTCGTTGTACGAGTAGTTGGTGTACGAGAACTTCTTGTCGGCGATGGCTGGGATTGCCGAGGTCCACTGCGCCGGGATCCGGGAGTATCCGAGCATCACACCCAGCACGCCTGCGG
>JAPKZP010000288.1 GCA_026393735.1 Acidobacteriota bacterium | reverse complement strand
CTTCGTCGCGGACGGGAATGCCGGCGAACCCGGTATTCCCGGGCGGCGGATTGAGCGGCGTCAGGGACCCCACGACGACCTCGCTGATGACGTACCCCCGGCGCTGGTAGAAGTAGAGCGCCGGCAGGTTGTCGTTCGTCGCGCAGAACACGACTTTCGTCAACTGGAGACGGCGCGCCAGCAGTTCGGCTTCGGCGACGAGATGGCCGCCGACGCCGGAGCGCTGCCATGTTGCGTCGGTGGCGAGGGCGACGATCTGCAGCCCGTCGCCGCGCAGCCGATACGCGAGCGCCCCGGCCAATTCACCCTGCATCTCCGCCACCAGCGCCGGCGCATCGTCGAGCGCCATCACGGAGCCGAACGCGACGATCTTGGTGCGGCCAAAATCCCGCCGGAACAGATCCATCACGGCTGCACGGTCTTCGTCCGCGGCTTCCCGCACGAACACGGGGGGCAATTCGAGACGCGCGCGACAGTCGCAGACCACCTGCAGGCGCGCGTCGGCCCAGTCCGCGAACTTGCCGCACCGTGAGCACCGCAGGACCGTGGGCTTGCCGAAGGACGACCCGAGAGGTGGCATGGGCGTTACTCTAGTGAACGTCGGGCGGCGGTGCAACTGTCCCTTCTGGTGTAACGTTTGGCCGATCGCCGGGTCTAAGCTTAATGGAGCGCGCTTTCGACTCGCCGGGTCAGCGCGCCTGCACACGAGCGAATTCGCTGGAGGAACAATATGTCCAGGCAAAGCAGAGTGTTAGCGGTGGCCTTCGCTACCGTGTTCGGTCTCGTTGCGGCGTCGGCCGCCTACACGCAGTCAACGACGCAGGCGCAGGCTCCCGCCAAGCCAAAGGCCGCCGCCCCCGCGCCTCAGGCCCCAGCGCCCCAAGCTCAGGCGCCCCAGGCTCAGCAGCCACAGGGTCCGCCGCCTGCCCAAGGTCCGATGATGGGACGTCACGGCATGGGCAGGGGCCCCGGTAGAGGGATGGGTTACGGTCCCGGCATGGGCATGGGCTGCGCCATGGGCTTCGGTCCGGGTATGGGCTGGGGCATGGGTCGCGGCATGGGCATGGGCCGGGGTCAGATGATGGGCGGGCGCGGCATGGGTGGCCGCATGATGGGCGAACAGGGCATGGAAGGCCGGGGCATGATGCGCGGCGGCATGCTGCAGCAGTTGAACCTGACCGACGCCCAGAAGACACAGATGAAGGCGTTCCGGGAGCAGCAGCAGAAGGACGGGCAGGCTATCCAGGAACGGATGAGAGCCGCGCGCCAGAGGCTCCAGGAAACGATGAACACCGACGTCCCTGATGAGGCCGCCGTCAAGACTGCCGCCGCGGCGCTGTCTGCTGTGCAGGCCGATCGGTTCGCGCTGCAGGCGCGGAGCAAGGGTCAGATGATGAAACTGCTGACGCCCGACCAGCAGAAGCAGTTGAAGGAATTCCGGGACCAGGCCGGCCGGATGGGCCGCCGGGGCATGATGGGCCCCGCGCAACAACCACCGCCCCCTGTCGTGAAGTAGCGTTACCGCGATCCTTCCCGGCGGAGCACGGTCTTGACGGTGGACAGGATGATGAGGATGTCCAGGACGAGCGACAGGTTCTTGATGTAGAAGAGGTCGTACTGGAGCTTCTCCATCGTGTCTTCCACGTTCGCGGCGTATGAGTAGCGCACCTGGGCCCACCCGGTGAGACCGGGCTTGACCACGTGGCGCTGCCCGTAGAACGGG
>JAPKZP010000795.1 GCA_026393735.1 Acidobacteriota bacterium | reverse complement strand
TCCTCGACGGCCTCCGTCGAGGCGAAGTCCATCGCGACCGTCTCATTCCAGATCTCGGGGTTCTCGAGGAAGCCGTCTTCGTCGACAAGGTAGCTGCTGCCGTTGATGTCGAGGGTGGGCACGATCGTGTTCTCCGTTCTATACGAGGTCGATGTAGCCGCAGGGACACTCCTCTGCGCACTTCTTGCACCCGTTGCACAGTTCCAGCTTGATCCGGTAGTGCTCGCCTTTCGGCAGTTTCACGAAACCGTTGTTCGTGCAGTACATCCAGCAGGTCTCGCAGTCCATGCACATGCCGCACGACATGCACCGCGTGGCTTCGGACAGCGCCTCGTCGTCGGAGAGGCTCTGCTCGATCTCGGCCTCGAGGCCCCGCTCCTCGACGGGCAGGTGCCCGCGCTCGTGCCGATCGAGCGGCTTGTACCAGCCGGGTTTCATCCGGTCGGGCTGGATCGGCGATCCGACGGCGGGTTTCACCGGCGTGTGGCCTCGGAGACGGGCGTCGATAGCCTCCGCCGCGAACCGCCCCTGGCCGATCGCAATCGACACCAGCCCCAGGCCTACGTCGTCTCCGCCCGAGAAGACCCCCGGCAATGGCGTGCCGCCCCATTCGTCCGCCTTCACCCAGTCCTTCCCCGCCTGCAACTCCGGCAGCGGGCCGAAGTCGGGCTCCTGGCTCACCGCGGCGACGATGGCCGTCGCGGGCATGTCGAACTCCGAGCCCGGCTGCGGCACCGGCCGCGGCCGGCCCGACGCGTCCGGCTCGCCGAGCGTCATGCGGATGCACCGCACGGCGACGGCGCGGCCGTCGCGCCGGAGGACCTCCACGGGCGCGGCAAGGAATTCGATCGCGATGCCTTCCTCGAGGGCCCCCTCGATCTCGGGCTTGATCGCCGGCATCTCCGCCTGCGTCCGGCGATACAGCACCGTGACGTCCGCGCCCAAGCGGCGGCTCACGCGCGCGGCGTCGATCGCGGTGTCGCCTCCGCCGACCACGATGACGCGGTCTCCAATGGCCACGGGGTCGCTCGAGTTGACGCGGTTCAGGAACTCCGTTCCGGTGAGGACATTCGGCGCGTCTTCTCCGGGGATGCCGAGCCTGAGGCCCTTGTGGGCGCCGATGCCGGCGAAGACGGCCTTGTAGCGGCTGCGCAGCTCGTCGAGCGGGACGTCGCGGCCGACCACCGTGTCACACCGGATCTCGACGCCGAGCTCGACCACGCGCTGGATCTCGGCGTCCAGCACCGCGGCGGGCAGCCGGTAGCGTGGGATGCCGTAGCGGAGCATGCCGCCGGGTTTCGAGAACGCCTCGAAGACGGTGACCGGGTACCCGCGCCGGGCCAGCTGGTAGGCGCACGAGAGCCCGGCCGGACCCGAGCCGATCACGGCCACCGGTTCGCCATGCGCGTCGTCGGACAGCTTCTTGAGGGCTAGACCGTGCGCAATCCCGAAGTCGCCGACGAACCGCTCCAGGGCGTTGATCGCCACCGCGCCTTCCTTGACGCTTCGGTTGCAGCCGTCTTCACAGGGGTGAGGACACACGCGTCCGCAGACGGCGGGAAAGGGATTGCGATCGGTGATGATGCCCCAGGCGATTTCATACGCCTGCTCGCGCGTCCGGCCGTACGCCTCGGCCTGGGCGATCGTCGTCAACCAGCCGCGCACGTCCGTCCCGCCCGGGCACGTGCCCGCGCACGGGGGCGCCTTCGGCGCGTAGCGGGGCCGAAGCGGGCTGATCTCGCCCCCGCTCACTCCGCCCGTCTTGATGACCGGCTTCTTGACCTCCTTGAACAACGGCATGACTGCGGATCCTCCGGTGCGGCCGGCCCCTACGCGTACGGATAGATCCCGCGTTTGAAGTCTTCGAGCTGGGCCAGCAGGCGGTCGTGCTTCTGCTCGTCCTCGATGAGGTAGGTCAGGAGGTGGCGGTGCACGAACAGGCGGCAGTTCCTGCGCGCCCGCTCCGCCAGCGCGAGCGTCTCCTTCTCCATC
>JAPKZP010000439.1 GCA_026393735.1 Acidobacteriota bacterium | reverse complement strand
TCCCTTGTCCCGCAGCGCGTCGATGGAGGTCCGCGAGATGCGCGCCACCGTCCCGTACGCCACAATCAGGACGTCGAGGTCGTCGTCGGCCCGGTACGTCTCGTGCCGCACCTCCTTCCCCATCGCGCGGTACTTGGCGGCAAGCCTGATGTTGTGCTGCTCGAGATCCTCGGCTCTCAAGTACAGCGAGTTGACGATGTTCGGAGCGCGCCCCTGCGCACCGGTCGTCGCCCACGTCTTCTCGGGCAGGTCTTCCGGATCGATGTCCCGCTTGAACTCCACCGGCTCCATCATCTGCCCGATCAGGCCGTCGCCCAGGATCATCACCGGGTTCCGGTAGGTGTCCGCCAGGTCGAACGCCTCGATCGTCAGATCGGCGGCCTCCTGCACGGTAGACGGCGCGAGCACCAGCACGCGGTAGTCGCCGTGCCCGCCGCCCTTCGTCGCCTGGAAGTAGTCGGACTGCGACGGCAGGATGCCGCCCAGGCCGGGCCCCGCGCGCATGATGTTCACGATGACGACCGGCAGTTCCGATCCCGCCAGGTAGGACATGCCTTCCATCATCAGCGAAATGCCCGGGCTGGATGACGAGGTGAAGACGCGGCACCCGGCGCCGGATGCGCCGTACAGCATGTTCGAGGCGGCGACTTCGCTTTCGGCCTGCACGAAGGTCCCCCCGACCTGCGGCAGCCGGCCCGAGAGGTACTCCGGGATCTCGTTCTGCGGCGTAATGGGATAGCCAAAGAACAACCGGCAGCCGGCATGGATCGCCGCTTCGCCGATCGCCTCGCAGCCCTTCATCAGTTTCTTCGCCATGTTCCGATCTCCGACGCTATCGCCCGGCCAGAGCCGGCGCGTAGGTCCGCCCGATTTCGAAGCCCTTCGTCAGACACACGTCGTTCAGCGCCACGATCTTCGGCCGGCCGGCGAAGGTCTCGGCCAGCACGCTCTTGACGAGCTGCGGATCGACCAGCCCCGACGCGCCCAGGAAGGCGCCCAGCGCCACCATGTTGGCCGCCTTCGCGCTGCCTGCCTCCGTGGCGATCTGGTTGGCCGCGACCGGCACGACCACGATGTCCGTGCGCACGGCGTCGCGATTGATCAGGCTGGTGTTGACGACCAGGATGCCGCCCGGGCGCACGAGCGGCTCGAACTTGTCGATCGACTGCAGGTTCAGGACGATGGCGCCGTGGGGCCGGTTGCTCACGGGCGACCCGACCTGGCGGTCCGAGAGCACCACCGTGCAGTTGCAGGTGCCGCCGCGCATCTCCGGTCCGTAGGCCGGCATCCAGGTGACTTCGAGCCCCGCCTTCATGCCGGCGTACGCGAGCAGCTTGCCGATCAGCAGGACGCCCTGGCCGCCGAATCCCGCCAAGATGAGTTCGTTGTGCATGATGTCCTCCGCCCGGCCTCAGTGCGCCGCCTCGGGCATCTTCACGTCGCCCAGCGGGTAGTACGGGATCATGTGCTCCTCCAGCCAGTCGCACGCCTCGTGCGGCTGCTGGCCCCACCCGGTGGGGCACGTCGAGACGACCTCGATCATCGAGAAGCACGTCTTGTCGATCTGGAACTTGAATGCCTTCCGGATGGCCTTCTTCGCGTTCATGATGGCCTTGGGTTCGTGCACCGCCACGCGCGCCAGGTACGCGGGCGTGCGCAGCGTGGCCAGCAATTCGACGACGCGAATCGGGTACCCGGCCAGCGACACGTCGCGACCTGTCGGGCAGGTCGTCGCGACCTGGCCCGGCAACGTCGTCGGAGCCATCTGGCCGCCGGTCATCCCGTAGATGGCGTTGTTCACGAAGATCACCGTGATCTTCTCGCCGCGATTCGCGGCGTGCACGGTCTCCGCCATGCCGATGGACGCGAGGTCGCCGTCCCCCTGGTATGTGAACACCACCAGGTCCGGCCGCCCGCGCTTGATGCCGGTGGCCACCGCCATCGCGCGGCCGTGCGACGCCTGCTGCATGTCGCAGTTGAAGAAGTCGTAGGCCAGCACCGAGCAGCCCACGGGCGCCACGCCAACCGTGTGCGACTTCACGCCGAGCTCCGAGATCACCTCGCCGACAAGGCGGTGAATCACTCCGTGGGTGCAGCCCGGGCAATACGTGGTCGGCTTCTCCGTCAGGCCATCGGTGCGAACCGTGGTCTTGCCCTTGTTCTCGACCTGCACGGCAGTGTCCGGGCAGACGAGCAGGCAGTAGCGGCACCCGGTGCAGTCGTCCACGCGAGCCACGCTCGGGTAGAAGTAGCCCTTGGCATTGATGTCCGTCGACATCTCGAGCACGCGCTCGGGACAGGCAAACACGCACAGTTCGCAGCCCTTGCAGCGGTCGGCGTCAATGATCGGCGTAGGCACGGCGTCTCCTCTCTATACGACACTCGACCGCCGGCGCATGCCATGCGGCCGAAGTTCCAGCGGCGGCGTAATCAGCCGGGTCAGCGGGAGCCAGGGCAGGCTCCTGCCCGTCCCGTTCCCCGCACACGAGTCGCCCAGGCGTGCAAGCACGGCCCAGAAGCGGATCGGCAGCCCCGTGTCGCGCGACACGGCTTCGGCCAGCTGCAAGCCGGCCTCGATCGTCTCGGGTGTGGTTTCTTCCATGAGATGGGTATTGGCGACGAGGCCGGTCACGCGCAGTTTCGAGACCCGCTCGATCTCGCGCAGCATCGTGACGACCGCCTCGGGAGTTTCCGCGAACGGGCGGTTCCCGTTGACGACGAAGAGGACGTCGGTGAGGTCGGGATTGCCGAGACCCGGCAGCGACCCCAGCACCCGCGAGCCGACGTCGGCCCCGCCGACATCCATGATGACTCGGCGATGCCGCGCGACGGCGAGCCCGACTGCGCCCCTGACCTCGGGAACCAGGATGGGCAGGTCGGCATAGAACTGATCGCCTCCCGGCACCACGAGTACGATCCCGCGCGCCACCATGTCGTCGCGAAGCAACCGGGAGCGGAAATACGGCTTGACCAGGTCAAGGTCGACGACCGACACGTCTTCGCCGCGATCGCGCCAGCCAAACGCGAGGTTGACGGCGATCTCGCTCTTGCCCGCACCGAAATGGCCGACCAGCACGGTGACCGGTGCCTTCAGCACGTCGTACGCGGTCGGACGCCCGGACGGTTCGGTCATAGCAGGACTGGGGGTGGCAGCAGCCGTCAGGCCGAGGACAGGAGTGCGGCCATGACCCGACGGACCCGGCCTCCATGGAGGGCGGGCACGCGGGGACAAGAACACCCCAGCATAGCATGCCGCTATGCCTCTGGCCCCTCGCGCCACGTGGTCGGACGACCGCCACCGGAAATCCGCCAGAGGCGTCGCTGCGGAGGTTGCGTACGCAAAACGCGGGCCGCGGCCCCTCACCCGCCCGGGGGCGCGGCGTCCGTGATACCCTCTGGCCTCATGATGCTGCTGTGGAAGATCTTCCTCGTGTTTACCCGGGTCTCGCTGTTCTCCTGGGGCGGCGGCCCGGCGTCCCTGGCCCTGATGCAGCGCGAGACCACCGGGCAGGGGTGGGTCACATCCGCCGAGTTCGCGGATGCCGTCGCGGTCGGCAATGCCCTGCCCGGCCCGATTGCGCCGCAGGTGTCGGCCTTCGTCGGCTACAAGCTCGCCGGGCTCCCCGGAGCCGTGGCGGCAGCCGGCGGCAGCGTCCTGCCCTCCACCGCGCTCATGCTGGTGATGGTGGCGCTGTTTTTCGGGATCAAGGACAGCCCCGTCATCCAGGTGATGCTCAAAGCCGTGCGGCCGGTCGTCGTGGGCCTGCTCGTCTGGACGGCCTACGACATGGCCATCACGGTGTTCGCCGTGAAGAAGGCCGGGTGGTCGTCGGCCATGCTGCTGGGGTGGGACAAGGTGCTGATCGGCGTGGTCGCCTTCGCGCTGCTGACCTTCACAAGAATCAACCCCGCGTTCATCATTCTGGGCGCGGCGATGTTCGGCTTCGGCGTC
>JAPKZP010000776.1 GCA_026393735.1 Acidobacteriota bacterium | reverse complement strand
ACGTTCCGCGAAGGTCGGGATCATCGTCCAGGTGTCACGGTCGCGGACGATGGGCTCCATTTGTACGGTGGCGTCGGGTTCGGTCGCGCGCCGAATCCAGCGAAACGCGTCCGCTTCCTCTGGCGTGATCGTCTGGGTCCAGCGGAATCCGGGTCCCATTTCACGATACGTGATGTCCTGCGCGTTGTACCAGTCGATGGCGGCGGTCGGCAGGCCGACCACGAACACCAGACCGATGACCAGGGATGCGGCCCATCGCCCGGCGATGTCGCTCAGGCCAGCGACGGCGAACGCCGCGAGGCCGGGGACCGTCATGAGGATGATCTGCCCTGCGCGAAAGCCGATGTAGGCCTCATCGAGCGGAATCCACAGCAGGTAGTAGATCGCGAGCCCGACCAGCAGGCCTGCCAGTGACGTCAAGGCCGGCCGTTGAGCCCGGACGGCCGGCCAGATGCCCGGCGCCGCGAGGAACAGGGCCGGCCCCAGGCTCAGGAGAAGCGCGACGACGGGCGAGTGGGCTGCCAGGCCCCCGAGGCCCATGCGCATCGCCCCCGATGTCCCCTCGAGCACGCCGGTGCTGACGGACCACCCGATCGCGGCCACGACGGGAACAGCCGCAATCGAGCACCGGGCCAGATCGGCCGGCAGCCGGCGCGGCGCGCGCAGCGCGTGAAACAGCGTGGCGACGCCGAAGACCAGGCTGAATGACGCGCCCAGAAAGGGGCTCATCGTGACCGAGAGCCCCAGCGCGCATCCGGCCAGCGCGAGCGTGCCCAGGCTTGCGCGAACGCCTGACGCGGCGCTCACGACGAGCGCCACCAGTCCCAGGGAACACGCCATCGCGTGTTGCGGCACCCACCAGAGTGAGCGTTGCAGGCCGTCGATGCGCAGACCGTTGAACGCCCACGCCGCAATCGCATCGATGTTGTATTCGCGGACGAGTGTCAGGGAGCGGCCGCGCCGCAGCAGATCGACGACGACATAGCTGCCTTCGGCGCTGGAGGCCAGCAGCGCCAGTGACACGGCGATCGCCACGGGACCCGCGCGTGGCACCACGACCCAGGCGAGGAGGAACACCATGGCTATCAGCAGCACGCCGGTGAGGAGCGCGTTGATGAGCAAGACCTGCTGAATCTCGAGGCCGAGGCGCGCAGGGGCATTGCCGATGACCGTCGCCGGCACGACGAAGTAGGTCCAGTAGTAGTGCAGGGGCTCGCTCGCCCAGTACGGGTTCCTGATCGGGGTCCCGATGGCCCACATTCAGAAAGGGCGCGCTGCAGATCGCTGGCACGAGCAGGAGCACGAGTGCCAGCGCGAGCGTGTCGGAGCGGCGCCATGCCGGAAGTTCGACAAGCGGGGCTCGAGAGCGAGGCCAGCACGCAATCCAGGTACTGGCGGTGAGCGCGGTCCAGACGCCTGCGCACGCCATCTGTGTGTGATACCCGAACCGGATGGCGGTCCAGAGCGCGAGCGAGGTCAGCGCGTATCCGAGCAGTACTCCGGACACCGCGCCAGCGACCTGCCGCCGGCCGAACAGCATGAATCCAACCGGTAGGCCCGGCACCGTTGCGAGCACGTAGAGGCCGCCGTAGAGCAGTCCGTT
>JAPKZP010000704.1 GCA_026393735.1 Acidobacteriota bacterium | reverse complement strand
CCCGAGCCGGGGAGCATTGACTTCTTCTTCCACGATGAACCGGGGGCGGCCTCGCACTTCCTCCAGCGTGCGCCAGAGGTATTCTCCGAAGAGACCGAGCACGAGCATGACGGTGCCGGATGAGATCAGCAGAACGACCATCAGCGCCGACCATCCCTCGGCCGCCATCCCGCCGAAAAGCCGTCCCCCCGTCACCTTGTTGGCGACAAGCACCGCGGCATAACAGAAGCCGGCCAGCGCGTAGAGGAAGCCCAGGCCCGATGCGATCTTCAGCGGCAGGACCGAGAACCCGAACAAGGAGTCGAACGCCAATCGAACGCGACGCGCAAGGGTCCATGTCGAGCGGCCCGCACCCCGCTCCTGCTTGTCGTACCGAATTTCGGTCTGGCGGAACCCCATCCAGGATACGAGCGCGAAGATCGACGTGTTGCGCTCGGGCATTCTCTTCACGACGTCGATGACCCTGCGGTCCAGGAGGAAGAAGTCGGCTCCCGTGCTGGGGAGGCGAACGGTCGTCAACCGGTTCATGGTCGCGTAATAGGCCCTGGAACAGGCCACCGTCAGCGCCGATTCACCGATGCGACGGTCTCGGACGGCCCAGACGACGTGTGCACCGTTGCGCCAGGCATCGACCAGCTTCGGCGCCATTTCGGGCGGATCCTGCCCGTCGGCCGCAAGGACGATCGCCACGTCCCCGGTGCAGGCCGTCAGGCCGCAGAGAATCGCCATGTGGCTTCCCGCGTTCTTCGCGAGCCGCACCCCGCGAACGGCGGCATCACGCGCAGCCCACGCCCGCACCACCTCGAAGGTCGCGTCAGGACTGTGGTCGTCGACCACGACCACCTCGAGTTCGTCGGCCAGGGCCTTCTGCGAAAGCAGCCTGGGGATGAGCGCCTCGAGGTTCTCGGCTTCGGAGAAGGCCGGCAGAACGAAACTGAGCCGCATTCCTTCGTTACTCCAACGGTTCCCGGGTCGTCATGGTCTTCAGGCCCCGTGGCCGGGCACAGAGCGGCCGCCCACGTCGGTGTTCACGGTCAGTCGATCCACTTGTGAAAGGTGACAATTGTCGAGACCACCTTGAACTGAATCCGGTTGTGCAGGTTGAGCGACACCAGGTTCCGGATCGTCAGGCCGGAATCGACGACATCGAACCCTTCCGCGCGGTGGTGATGCAGCAGCGCGGCGAAGAAGGCGAACCCGATCCCTTTCCCGCGGACGGCAGGGTCGAGCAGCGCCATCTTCCACTGGACGTAGCGGACCCCGAGTTGGGCCCGATAGTCGTTGGGATAGTAGATCATGCCCGCGGCGGGTTTCCCGTCACGGTCGTGAACGAGAACGGTCTGCCTGGGATCGTTGAACGCCGTTTCTATCCACTTCAGGTACAGCGAATCCGCCTTGTCGCGCGCGATCCGGGAGTCCGCGTGGAACCGGTGCGTATCGAACGCCCCGTGCGAATACGTCAGCAGCAGGTCTTTGTCGGCACGGTCGGCCACGCGCAGGGACAGTTCCGGGCGCTGATGGATGGAGACGCGGTCGAGGTTGAACCTGTTGTAGATCCACGTCTCGACGTACCGGAAACCCCACTGTTCGTACGCATGAATCAGCGGAAGGTCGAGCGATGGGGCCTTGACGACGACGAGCCGGACGGACCGTT
>JAPKZP010000435.1 GCA_026393735.1 Acidobacteriota bacterium | reverse complement strand
TATTGTAGCACCGGCAGCGTCCTCGCCCGGCCAGGCCGCTCCCTCTTCTCGCCCCTCGCCTCTTGCCTGGAGAAGCCCTAGCTTCTCAGCACCGCCCCGAGTTCGTCGCAGACCGCCTTGGCGACCCGCTCGCTGATCTTCGTGGCATCGGCGTCCGTCAGCGTCCGGTCGGGAGCCTGGTAGGTGAGGCTGAAGGCGAGGCTGCGCTTGCCGGGGCCGAGTTTCTCGCCCTCGTACTCGTCGAAAAGCAGCACGCTCGCGAGCAACGGACCGCCAGCCTTGAGGATGACCTCGCGGACACGGGCCACGGGGACGTCTCGATCGAGCACGAACGCGAGGTCTTCCTTGACCGGCGGGTAGACGGGCACGGGCCGCGTCGGATGGCGGTCGATCGACCGCGCGATGAGCACCGACAGGTCGAGTTCGGCCACGACGACGCCAGGACCTTTCAACTGAAATCGCTCGGCGACCCGAAGCGCCTCGTGCCGGCCTGTTTCGAAGGTCACGCCCGGCACGACGAGCGCGCCGGCGAGTTCCTCGATCACGCCCTTCACGTCGAAGAAGTCCATCGGCGCGCGATCGCCGGCCTGCCAGCCGAGGGGCGTACGGGCGCCGGTCATCAGGATGCTCACGCGGGCGGGTTCTTCCGGAAGCACCTCGCCGGCCTTCGGCAGGAAGACCGAGCCAATCTCGAAGAGCGCCAGTCGGTCGGTATTCCGGGCATTCGCCGCGGCCGTCTCGAGCAGGCCTGCAAGCAGGGTGCGCCGCATCACCACGCGATCCACGACGATGGGATTGGCGAGGCGGACGTACGGGGTCTCGGGCTCGCCCTCCGCCGGCGCCGTCAGCCGGAGCCGGCTCTCCCGCTCCGGTGAGGTGAGGCTGTAGGTGACGATTTCCTGCAGCCCGAGGCTGACAAGGACGTCACGGGCCTGCTCTTCGAGGTCGAGTTCACGGTTCGGGTGAGGCGGAGGAATGACCTCCGCCAGCATCGCATCGGGAATCCGCGCGTAGCCGTAGATGCGTGCGATCTCTTCGACGACATCGGCCCGTCCAATCAACCCCGTGCCGATGTCGAGCCGATGTTCCGGCGCCGTCGCCCGGATCACGGCGTGCGCGCCGGTGGCGTCGCCTGCGACCTCGCACGTGAACTCGAGGGCCTGAAGAATGCGTACGATCTCCGCACCGGGAATGCTGACGCCAAGCTGGCGCTCGACATCGGCGGGCGTGATCTCGACGACGACGGGAGCCGTCTCGCCGGGATACTGATCCACCAGCCCCTGGGCCACCGTGCCCCCCGCCCACTGCCGCATGAGCTCGAGGGCGCGCTGGACCCCTTTCTCCGCGAGTGCCGGATGCACGCCGCGCGAGAACCGGTAGGACGCCTCGGACGGCAGGTTCTGGGCCTTCACCGTGCGCCGGACGTTGATGAAATCCCACGCGGCGCCCTCCAGCAGCACATTGCGCGTCGTTCCCGACACTTCCGACTCGGCGCCGCCCATCACGCCCGCGATCGAGAGCGATCCCCGTTCGTCGCACACCAGCACCGTGAACGGATCCAGCTTGCGCTCGACGCCGTCCAGCGTCGTCAGCATCTCGCCCGGCCGGGCCTGCCGCGTGATGATGGTCGGGCGCGAGCCTCCGGCGCGTTGCGAGACGACGTCCCAGTCGAAGGCGTGCAGCGGCTCGCCCAGCTCGAACATCACGTAGTTGGTGACATCGACGATGTTGCTGATCGGACGCGTGCCGACGAGGCGCAGCCGACGCTGGACTGCGTAGGGGCTCGGCCCGATCGTGACGCCCTCGACCAGTCCCAGGACGAATCTCGGGTTCAGCGCGGGGTCGGCGATCTCGATGCCGATCCGCCCGGCGATGGGCGCGCCCGTTGCCGTGACGCGCAGGTCCGGCGATCTCAGCGGCACGCCGGTCAGGGCGGCGATCTCGCGCGCGATCCCGAGGACACAGGCGTTGCGCGCCATGTTCGGGTTGATCTTCACCTCGAACACCACGTCGCCCATATACTCCGCCGCGGGCATGCCCACCGGCGCATCATCGTCGAGCAGGATGATGCCGTCGTGCTCATCCGAGATGCCGAGCTCCTTCTCGGAGCACACCATCGACTTCGATTCGACGCCGCGGATCTTGGCGCGCTTGAGCGTCATGACCTCGCGTCCCGGCTTGTGCCCGTCGAAGAGCACCGCGCCTTCGCCCGCGTACACCACCTTGATCGGCTTCGGCAGGGGCCCCGTTCCCTTCAGGTGGAAGATGTTCGGCGCGCCCGTCAGGACGATCTGTTCCGTGCCCGAGCCGTCGTCCACGCGCAGCAGCGTGAGGCGATCGGCATTCGGGTGAGGCATCACCTCGAGGATCTGCGCGAGGACAATCGTCGCCGGGTCCCAGGCGAGGCCCTTCGCGGCCGGGCCCCGGCGGCCCGTCGCGTTCGTCGGGCGGACGCGGAGGACAGCGATAGCCTGATCGCGGCGCCCGGTGGCAGCGATATCGGCGCCATTACCGACCTCGTGGGTCATACGGTCGGCATCGTGCACCGCGGCCCGGGCAACCAGGAACTGCTCGAAACCGCCTTGGCCCAGTACGACCTCGCCCCCGATGCCGTGAAGAT
>JAPKZP010000003.1 GCA_026393735.1 Acidobacteriota bacterium | reverse complement strand
GGCTACTTCTACGCGGGCACGTTCCAGGGCAGCAAACGGCTCGTCGGGATTGGCGCGAGTTTCGATGCGCAGGACGATTACGGGACGTACGGGTTCGACGTTTTCGCCGAACAGCCAATCAACAAGGGCCAGCAGGGCGTGACGGCCCAGTTCGGCTGGAACCTCGTGGACGGCGGAACATTTGTGACGGCGTTGCCGAAGCAGCACAACATCTTCTTCGAGGCGGGCTTCCACTTCGGCAAGGGCAAGTACTCGCCCTTCTTCCAGTACGCCGCCCGGAACTTCGACAACCCGGTCACGCCCGACACGAACTCGCTGCAGGTCGGCCTGGCGTGGTGGATGGCGGGGCACAACCGGAACCTGAAGTTCAGTGTCGGCCGCCAGCACGTCGAGGGCCAGCCCGACCGGACACAGGCACTGGTACAGTTGCAGATCTTCTACTACTGAGGCTCGAGGAGGGCTCCCACCATGTCGCAAGACATCTATCCCGTCAAACCCCACATCGCCGAGCGCGCGTACATCCGGAGCATGGACGAGTACCAGCGCCTGTACCGTCTCTCCCTCGACAACCCGGACTGGTTCTGGGGTGAGCAGGCGAAGGCGATCACCTGGTTCCACCCGTACCAGTCCGTGCTCGACTCGGACTACGAGGAGGTCGATTTCTCGTGGTACTCCGGCGGGCGGCTGAACGCCTCGTTCAACTGCATCGACCGGCACCTGCCGGACCTCGGCGAACGGACGGCGATCATCTGGGTCGAGGACGAGCCAGGCGTCTACAGACACATCACCTACCGCGAGCTGAAGCACAACGTCGCCCGCGTCGCCAACGTGCTCCTGAACCACGGCGTCCGCAAAGGCGACCGCGTCTGCATCTACATGACGATGATCCCGGACCTCGCCTACGCCATGCTGGCGTGCGCGCGCATCGGGGCCGTGCATTCAGTGGTGTTCGGGGGATTCTCGGCCGAGGCGCTGCGCGACCGCATCATCGACGCGAAGTGCAAGGTGGTGATGACGGCCAACGAGGGCCTGCGCGGCGGCAAGAAGGTGCCGCTCAAGAAGACGGTCGACCGGGCCGTCGAAGGGATGTCACTGGTCGAGGCCGTCCTGGTGGCCCGGCGCACCGACACCGACGTCGAGATGCGCGCGGGACGCGACTACTGGCTCGACGAGGAATGCCACAGGCAGCGCTCGACCTGCACCAACGCCTGGATGGGCGCCGAGGATCCGCTGTTCATCCTCTACACCTCGGGCAGCACGGGCAAGCCCAAGGGGCTCATGCACACGACAGGCGGCTACCTGGTGTACGCCGCCTTCACGCACCGGCTGATCTTCGACTACCACCCGGGCGACATCTTCTTCTGCGCCGCCGACATCGGGTGGGTCACGGGTCACAGCTACATCATCTACGGTCCGCTGGCGAACGGCGCCACGACGGTCTTGTTCGAGTCGACGCCGCTCTATCCCGACCCGGGCCGCTACTGGCGCATCATCGACGACCTGGGCGTCAACGTGCTCTACACCGCGCCGACGGCGCTACGCGCCCTGGCGCAGGCCGGCGACAGCTGGGTGAAGAAGTACAGGCGCGACTCGCTCCGCATCCTCGGGACGGTCGGCGAGCCGATCAACCCCGAGGTCTGGCGCTGGTACCACGACGTGTGCGGCGACAAGCGCTGCGCCGTGGTCGACACGTGGTGGCAGACGGAGACGGGCGGCGTGCTCATTACGCCGCTGCCGGGCGTGACGCCCACGAAACCAGGATCGGCGACGCTGCCGTTCTTCGGCGTCAAGCCGGTCGTCATCGACGTGAACACGTCGAAGCCGCTCGACGGCAACGGTGTGTCGGGCGCGCTGTGCCTCGCCTCGCCGTGGCCGGGCCAGGCCCGCACCGTGTGGGGTGATCACAAGCGGTTCCGCGACACCTACTTCTCGACGTATCCCGGCTATTACTTCACCGGCGACGGCGTGAAGCGCGACGAGGACGGCTACTACTGGATCACGGGGCGCATCGACGACGTGCTGAACGTCTCGGGGCACCGGATCGGCACGGCGGAGATCGAGAGCGCGCTCGTGGCCCACGAAGCCGTCGCCGAGGCGGCCGTCGTCGGGTACCCGCACGACATCAAGGGCACGGGCATCTACTGCTACGTCCTGCTGAACAGCGACTACCAGAACGGCGATGCCGAGCAGCTCGTGGGCGCGCTGAAGCAGCAGGTGCGCAACGCGATCGGCGCGTTCGCGGCGCCGGACATCATCCATATCGCGTCCGGCCTCCCGAAAACGCGCAGCGGGAAGATCATGCGGCGCATCCTCCGCAAGGTGGCCTCGTCCGAATACGAGGGAATGGGCGACACGTCGACGCTGGCCGAACCCGATGTTGTCCAGCGGCTCATCGACGAGCACAAACTCCAGCATCCGTAGCCCGCGCTATACTCGTCAGCCGTGGAACACGCACAGACGCGGACCGTCGCCATCACCCGCGGCGTGAGCCCCACCATGGATCGCTGCGAGCTGACGCACCTCGCACGCGTGACTATCGACCAGGCGAAAGCGGTGGCGCAGCACCACGCGTACGAGCAGACCCTGACGGACCTCGGCTGCGACGTCGTGTCGCTGCCCGTGGAACCGACGCTGCCGGACTCCGTGTTCGTGGAAGACGTCGCGGTCGTGCTCGACGAAATCGCGGTCATCACGCGGCCCGGGGCCATTTCGCGGCGGGTGGAAGCCGACGCTGTGGCAGAGGCGCTGGTCCGCTACCGGCGCGTCACGTCGATCGCCGCACCCGGCACGCTCGAGGGTGGGGACGTGCTCAGGATCGGCCGCCGGATCTTCGTGGGCGAGTCCACGAGGAGCAATGCGTCAGGCATCGAGCAGCTTCGCGCCGTCGTGTGGCCGTACGGGTATACCGTGACCGGCGTCCCGGTGCAGGGCTGTCTCCATCTGAAGTCGGCCGTGACCCAGGTCGCGCCCGACACGCTGCTCGTGAATCCCGCCTGGGTGGACGCCCGCACGTTCGGCAGCCTGTCGGTCATTGAGGTCGATCCGGCGGAAGCGTATGCCGCAAACGGCTTGCTGGTCGGCTCCACGTTGGTCTATCCCTCGTCTTTTCCCGGAACCCGCCAGCGCCTCGAGGCCCACGGAATCGCCGTCTGTGTAATCGACGTCTCGGAACTGCAAAAGGCCGAGGGCGCGGTCACCTGCTGCAGCCTGATCTTTACGCACTAGAATACGAGCCGGACTTCCGCCCCCGCCGAGGTCTGCAGCATGAACTACCCCGTCTGGGACATTCCCGCCAGCGGCTTGCTCATCGCGTTCATCGCCATCGTCCACGTGTTCGTCTCCCACTTCGCGGTGGGGGGCGGACTGTTCCTCGTCCTCACCGAGCGTCGGGCGCGGCGGACGGCAGACGAGGA
The DNA here is from genome assembly GCA_026393735.1 of Acidobacteriota bacterium. GTDB lineage: Bacteria > Acidobacteriota > Vicinamibacteria > Vicinamibacterales > JAKQTR01 > JAKQTR01. The sequence continues at coordinate 17,327 of JAPKZP010000003.1, read as the reverse complement.
ACTGCTGGGCTACGTGAAGGGCCACAGCCGTTTCTTCATCCTGCTGACGCTGGTCTTCGGCGCCATCACGGGCGTCGGCATCTGGTTCACCATCGGCCTGGTTCACCCGCAGGCGACCTCGTCGCTGATCAACACGTTCGTCTGGGGATGGGCGATCGAGTGGACCTTCTTTCTCACCGAGATCGCAGCGGCGATGGTCTACTACTACGGCTGGGACCGGCTGTCCGCGCGGACGCACATGGCGGTCGGCTGGGTGTACTTCGCGGCCGCGTGGCTGAGCCTCGTCGTCATCAACGGCATCCTCACCTACATGCTGACGCCGGGCGCCTGGGTGGCGTCGCGCGGATTCTGGGACGGCTTCTTTAACGAGACATACTGGCCCGCGCTGGTGACGCGCACGTGCGTTGCCGTCGGGCTGGCCGGCATGTACGCGATCTGGACGGCGGCGTGGCTCCAGGACACGGGCCTCAAGGCCCGGATCGCGCGTCTGGCCGGGTGGACATGGGTCGTGCCGATGGCGGTCGCGATCCCCGTGTCGCTCGTCTGGTACTTGCGCGCCGCAGCGGGCGCCGGCGTGCCTGTGGCCGAGATCTTCGGCGCCCGTGACGCCGGCGTGCCGGCGCTTCTCGGCGCCATCTTCGGGACGGTGTCCACGGGTTATCCCATGGCCCAGCGCGCCGCCTGGTGGGTGATCGTGTCGGCCATCGCGCTGCTCGTGTTGACGCTGGTCGTCGTCACCCTGCGCATCCGGACGTTTGGCCGACCCGCCGCTGCGGCGATCCTCGTGCTCGGGCTCGTCGCGATGGGCGGCAGCGAATGGGTCCGCGAGGACCTTCGGAAGCCGTACGTCATCGGGCACTACATGTTCGTCAACGGCGTCCGCCTGCCCGAACCGGATGGCGTGGCCCGGCCGCCCGCCGATGCGATTCGCCGCTTCGGGGCCGACCGCTTCACGGTGGATGCGTTGAACACGACAGGCGTGCTCGCCGCTTCCGCGTGGGTGCGCCCGGTGCCGGACGACCTGCTCGCGCCGTCTGACCAGCCCGCGCGCGTGGCGCACCAGGGGCGTGAACTGTTCCGGTCGCTGTGCGCCTCGTGCCACACCCTCGACGGGTACCTCGCGATTCGCCCGCTCGTCCGCGGCAAGAGCGCCGATGCGCTCTACGGCGTGCTTGCCCGCCTGGCGACGCCGGTAGACGGCACGGGAGCCGCGGTCGCGTGGAACGCTCCAGGGATGCAGGTCAAGACCTGGCGCAACCGGCGCATGCCGCCGTTTGTCGGCACAGACGACGAACGGCGGATCCTGGCCTCGCACCTCGCCGTGGTCGGCGGATCGACGGCGCTGATGACTCCGGTCACCGCCGCGCCGGCGGATGTCGGCAAGACGTACTTCGACACCAACTGCGCCGCGTGTCATGCGGCAGACGGGATCGCCCCGTTTGACCACGAGGGCCGGAGGGCCCCGGAGTTGTACGACATGATCGGGCGCCTGCCCGCGGTCAACGAGATGATGCCGGCGTTCGAGGGAACAGACGAGCAGCGCCGGGCGCTGTCGGAGTACCTGGCCTCGCTCCCGCGGCCGGCGAAGAAAGGGGGTGGCCAGTGATCCCGCCCATCCCGCAGCCGGACCCCATGCCGCTGCCCGCGCCCGGATGGTTGCTGTGGGCGCTGCTCATGCTGACGTTCCTGCTGCACCTCGTCCCGATGAACCTCGTGCTGGGCGGATCGATTCTCGGCGCGATCGCGCGCGTCAGGTCGCGGGACGGTGAGCGCCCGCACGAAGCCACGCTGGCGCATCTCGTGGTCAAGGCGATGCCGGTGCTCATCTCGGCAACCGTGACCTTCGGCGTCGCGGCGCTGCTGTTCCTGCAGGTGCTCTACGGCCGCGTGTTCTTCCCGTCGGCCATCGTGATGGGATGGTGGTGGCTGAGCGTCATCGGCGTCCTCATCCTGGCGTACTACGCGGCCTACCTCCTCGCGTATCGCGAGGATCGCCTCGGCGGCGCCGGCACGGGACTGGCGTGGCTCATCGCGGCCGTTGCCGGGCTCATCGCGCTCATCTACGGGAACAACATGACCCTCATGTTGAAGCCGCAGGAGATCGTGACGCGCTACCTGGCCGACGGCCGCGGCGTGCAGCTGAACCTTTCCGACCCGACGCTCGTGCCGCGCCACCTGCACATGGTGCTGGGCGCACTGGCCGTGAGCGGCCTTGCCGTGGCCGTGGTGGGCGTGCTGCGGCGGAAGGCCGATCCGGCCTTTGCCTCCTGGGCTGTGAAGTACGGGGCGTTCTACTGCGGGCTTGCGACGAGCGTGAATATCTTCGCAGGCCTCTGGTGGCTGGCGGCGCTGCCGCGCGAGGTCATCCTGCAGTTCATGGGCGGCAACCCGACGCCTATCATCGTGCTGCTCGCGGGAATCCTGCTGACCGTGAGCGGGGCGGGCGCGCTCGTCATGGCGGCGTCCGGGCGGCAGCCCGTCCTCGCGGTGTCTGCCGGCGTCGCGACGCTGCTCACGGGGATCGCGATGATGCTGCTCACGCGTGACACGGTGCGCAACGTGTCGCTGGCCATCGCAGGCTTCCAGCCGGCGACCTGGACCGCGCCGCAGTGGGGCCCGATCGCCATCTTCGGCGTGCTTCTCGTCGGCGCCGTGGTCACAGTCGTCTGGATGGTTGGCGCGCTTGTCCGGTCGCCGAAGACGTCACCGTGACGGAGTCCGTGACACCGTCGCCGTGATTTCACAGGCCCGCCCGTCCGGAAACGCGATGATGCCCCGGAGCGCTGCGGGCACCTTCACGAGCTGTGCGGCCTTCCGCACGTGCATCCGCAGGCCCATCGAGACAGGCGTGACCGCCTGTGGCGCCGTGTCGTCGATCTGGCCCGGGTCGAGCGGATAGAACACACCGCCGGTCTCCCGTTGCCCGGTGACGACGGTCAGGATGAACGAGTCGGTGCCCGCCGTCGCATCGGCCGTCCATCCGGCTGGCGCAGCGCGAGGCACGCGGCGCCGGGCCTCCGCGATAGCCTGGCTCCAGGCCGGAACCGCGGCTCGCTCGGATTCCGGAAGCGGCCACGTCAGTGCGAGGGACGCCTTGCCCGAGACACAGAGACTGCGGCAGACGATCCAGCGCACCGAGGTTGTGACAGACATCGGCCCGCGCGGAAGGCCGGCCGCAACCGCCACCTGGACGGGCAGCACAACCATGTCCATGTAGCCGTAGTTGACGAGTCCTGCATCCTCGATCCGCCGGGGCAGCGGCCACTCGATCAATCCCACGCGCACGCCGCGCGGCACCTGCCACTCGGCCTCTGGCGGGCCACCCGAGTCGCCAGGATTCTGCCAGTAGAGGTGCCACTCCGGATCGAGCGTGAAGCGAAGCGCCATCCCCAGCGAGCCGGCCGATACGGTGGCGCGATCGGTGATGAGTTCCACGCGGACGTGCGGTCCTTCGCCCGTTCGTGCCGGCGCGGGCTGCGCAGCGACCGTCGCGCACGCGCACCACACGGCTACGGCGACAGCTCCGACCGTCGTCGATCCACGCATCCGGAGGAGAACGCCCATCCCTTCCATGATATCCTCGCCCCGTCTCACGCGCGCCGTTGCGCAAAGGAGCAACCATGGCCAAGAAAGCCGCAAAGACCGCGACGCTCTCGAAAGCCGCTCGCCGGCGGTTACCGCTTCGCGTCCAGGTGCAGCAGGACGTCGACAAGGCCCTCGCCCAGGCAGGCATTCCGTCCGCCGTCGACAAGGATGGCTGGCGCTGGCTGAAGGATCCGTCCGCGGACGGCCTGATCGGTGTCGTCGCGGTCGTCGGCCAGCGCGAGGAACTGTCGCTGCGGGTCGTCGCGCCCATCCTGCCGCTGCCGAAGGAACCTGCGAAGCTGCTCCGCCTGCTGCGCAAGATCGCCGAGACGAACTACGACATCCCCGGACACAGCCGGCTCGCGATCGACAGCCGCACCGTGTGGTCGGTGGTGGCCCAGAACGTGGGCGACATCGGGCCGGACGACGTGCCGAACTGCATCTTCGACTGCCTGTGGCTCGCACAGGCGACAGCCGAGGGCCTGAAGGGCGAGAAGCGGAAGATCACCAAGCGACGCTAGATCGCGAGCGTCGCGACGACCGGCCCGTGATCGCTCGTGCCCACGTCGCGATACGCCGGGCATGCCGTCGCGCGTCCGGCGATGGAGCCGCTGGCCAGCACGTAGTCGAGCCGCCACCCGATGTTGCGCTGGCGCATGTTGCGCCACGGCGCCCACCACGTGAAGAGTTCTTCGTTGGCGGGATCGAGCGCCCGGCCGAGATCCACGAGGCCGGTGGCGAGTAACCGGTCAAAGAGCGCGCGCTCCTCCGGCAATTGTCCAATCGTCAGTTTGCGTTCCTTCGGATGGACGTCGATCTCGGCGTGCGCCACGTTCAGGTCGCCGCACAGGATGATGGCGCGTCCTTCGCCGGCGGCCTGGACCGCGTGCCCGATCATGGCTTCGAGAAAGCGGATCTTCGCGGCGAAGTCCTTGCCGCCGTTCGGGACATAGATAGACGACACCGACACCGGGCCGATCGGCGCCGACACGATGCGCGTTTCGTGGTCGAAGTCGGGATGCGAGAAGACAGGCTCGGCCGCGCAGCAGGCTTTGCGGACCAGCAGCGCGACGCCCGAGTAGGCGCGCTCGCCGTGCCAGTAGGACCAGTAGTCGGAGAGGCCGGAGAGAGAAGCGGGGATCTGGTCGCGAGTCGCCTTCAGCTCCTGCAAGCAGACGACGTCCGGCTGCTCGCGACCGATCCACTCCAGCACCTGCGCTTCACGGGCGCGGATGCCGTTGACGTTCCACGTCGCAATCTTCATTACTTCGGCAGCCCAGGCCCCCACACCTTGCCGTGCAGGCTGTGGCAGCCGGCACACCCAGCCAGGTAGTCGCCGTAGATCGCCACCTTGGTCCCGACGTCGGTGGCTTTCTGCGCCTTCGCCGCGAGTTCGTGCACCCGCTTCTCGAGCTCGAGGACTTCCTTCGTCAGCTTCGTGTCCTTGGGCAGGTCCTTGTCGGAGAGCGGTGACCCTTTCATGGCATTCAGGCCGTTCTGCCAGCGCTCTTCCGACGGCATGGCCAGACCCTGGTACATGAGATCCGTGGCCCACTGATGCTCGAGCATGTGCGCCGCAGCCGGCGTGGCGGCGGCCGGCTTGGCAATTTCAGGCATGGCCACCGCGATCTTGGCTGCCGCGTGACACGCTCCGCAGTAGGACACGATCATCGCGGTCGCGGTCGCGGCGTTCTTCAGGTCCTTGGCCTCGGCGACCACCGCCGCCGACTTCTTCAGGTCGGTGACGAACTGCGCCGTCCCAGCGGGCAGGCCCTCGGTTTCCTGGTGATCGGCAATCCACCTGGCGGGCTCGACGGCCGCCTCCATGTCGCCGCGAATGACGGCTTCCTGCATGACCGTGACCCGCGCGAGCTGCTCATGCATCTGCTTGGAGACATCGACGACCGGCTTGGCGGGCTCGGCCGGCTTCGGCTGTTCGGCCGGGGGCTGCGGCGAAGCGCCGCACCCGACCACCATCAGAACGGGAAGGAACAGGATCAGACTAATGAATGCACGAATGCGTCCAGACATGCGCACCTCCGACGGGGCAGGGTCATTCTTCATCCGCCAGCCGTTTCCGTCAATGGGGTCAGGTCCGAAGTCTCGCCATTTCCCGTCAATGGGGTCAGGTCTGGATGGAGGTAACATGCTGTCCCAATGCCTCCAGAGGCCCCCTGTCCAGTGCGGGTGCTCAACACCCAGCGCGACTTCGCGTGCCGGCATTCCGGCGAGTGCTGCACGTTTGGCTGGCACGTCCCGATTGACCGCCGCACCATGGAGGCCCTGTCCGCGGCACTGGCGTCTGGCCGTCTCAGGGTGCCCGGCGACGTCGCGGCCCACGGCCTTGACGCCGTCCTCGAAGAGGCGGACCCGCCGGAGGGCGCCGTCGCGATCGTCCGGAACGGGCCCGACGGCCACTGTGTCTTCCTGGACCCGGGCGCCGGCAACATGTGCGCGATCCAGCACCAACTCGGTCACACGGCATTGCCCCCCGCGTGCCAGCAGTTCCCGCGCGTCACCCTCATCGACAGCCGGGGCGCGCACATCGCGATGTCCCACTACTGCCCGACCGTGGCACGCCAGCTCCTGCGTGCAGATCTCGACGCTCTCGCCATCGTGGAGATGCCTCAGGCCTGGATGGCCGGACGAGGCATCCAAGGATTCGACGCCCGAGCGACGGTCCCGCCATACCTGCGTCCCGGGGTCGTGTTCGACGAGCCCAGCTACGACTTTTGGGAACGGCAGATCGTGTCGTGGTTCGGCCGGCCGGGTTCGCAGCCTGATCACGTGCTTGCCGCGCTGGCTGCCGCGGCTGACGACCTGCGGACCTGGACCCCAGATCGCGGGACGCTGAAGGCGGAGACGCAACGCATCTGCGCGGCATTCAATCCACACGACCAGGCCCGCACGTGGCGTCTCGATCCGGCGGCCGACGCGCGGCTCTTCGACGACGTGGCCGCGTCGGTGCCACCGGAACTGGTGCGGCCGGCGCGCCCATCTGATGCACAGGCGGCAGATGACCTCTTCGTCGCGCCGGTCTGGCCTGACCTTTCGCTTCCTATCGGCCGCTACCTGGCCGCCAAGGCGTTCGCATCACACACGGCCTATCTCGGGGAGGGCGTACGAACGCAGGTGATGGCCATCGCGGCCGCGCGGGCGGTGCTGAGAGTCGAGACCGCGAGACAGGCGGCGGCGCGACCGTGTGACGAGGCACTCTTCGTCGCTGCCGTTCGCCGGGCCGACGCACTCATCGAGCACCTCTCGGACAAGCGGACCCTGGTGCGTCGTTGGGCTCACATCGAACACCAGCCGAGCGCCTCCTTTTTCGCCGCGGTTGGCCTCGTGGAGGCCGCATGAGCGGTCGATCCGCGGCGCTCCCCGCGCTCGGAGACGGCGCCCGCGTCGCGCTCGTCGTGAACCCCGCGGCCCGTCGCGGCCGGGATCGCGCGCTGCTCGAACCGGCCATCAGGGCGCTGCGCGGACGCTACGAGGTCGATCTCGTCCTGACAGAGGACGCGGCTGCCGTAGAAACCGCGGTGCACCGCGCCACGTCGCAGCATGATGCAATTGTCGTTGCGGGGGGCGACGGCACACTGAACCGTGCGCTCAACGGACTGGCAGGCTCGCCGACGCCGCTCGGGCTGATTCCGCTGGGCACCGGCAACGACTTCGCCCGCGCCTTCGGCATCCAGCCCGCGCCGATGCGTGCCGCCGGGCGCATCGTCGAGGGACGCGTACGGGCGGTCGATCTCATCCAGGTCAACGATCGCGTGTATGGCACGGTTGGCGTGATTGGCGTGCCGTCCGACATCACGCTCGCGGTGCTGCGCCACTCCGCGCCGGGCTCGTCGTCCAGGAGGATCGCACGCCTGCTTGGTGCCTGGTCGTATCGTATCGCCGCGCTCTACCACCTGGCGAAACCGGGGCTCCGCCCGATGCGCGTGCGAATCGGGACGGACGACGGTCAGGCCGCCCCCGCGATCTCGGTTGCCTACGGCGTCTTTGTGGCCAACACGCGCATCCTGGGAGGCGGCCTCACGCTGCCCATCGACTCGGACGAAGCCGACGGCTACTTCGACATTGTCGTCGTGTCGCACATAGCGCGCGCGCGGCTGCTCTGGGCGTTCCTGTGCTTCGCGAAGGGCTGGCGGATCCCGGCCGGGACGATCCAGACCATGCGTGCGGCGCATGCCGAGTTTCTCTTCGACGATCCCGTGTCGTTTTCCGCTGACGGCGAGCTCATGGGCCAGGGCGCAACATTCACCGTGTCGATCCGACACCACGCGCTGCGCCTGATCGTCTAGGTGCGCTCGTCCACCCCGATTCAGGACGATGTGACCCGCACCTGCCACATGTCGTACCATCGTCACATGGCGACCGACACCGTGGCGCCCGGCCTCGACCTCTTTGCCGAGATCGCGCGTTTGAAGACGCAGATGAACGCCGTGATCCTGGCGCATTACTACCAGGAACCCGACTTGCAGGACATCGCCGATGTCATCGGCGACAGCCTGGCGCTGGCCCAGGCCGCCGCCCGCACGCGTGCCGATGCCATCGTCTTCTGCGGCGTCCATTTCATGGCCGAGACTGCCGCGATCCTGAACCCGGGCATCCCGGTGCTGCTGCCGGACCTCGATGCCGGGTGCTCGCTCGCCGACAGTTGCCCGGCGCCCGCGTTCCGGAGGTTCATCGAGGCACACCCCGGACATACGGTGATCAGCTACATCAACTGCAGCGCCGCGGTGAAGGCGCTGAGCGACATCATCTGCACGTCCAGCAACGCCGAGCGAATCGTGCGGAGCGTGCCCGAGGGCCGGCCGATCATCTTCGCGCCCGATCAGCAGCTCGGGCGCTACGTCATCAAACAGACGGGCCGGGACATGGTGCTCTGGCCAGGCGCCTGCTCCGTGCACGTGACGTTTTCCGAGCGGCAGATCATCCGGCTCAAGGCCGAGCACCCGGAGGCGCTCGTGATTGCGCACCCCGAATGCGAAGAACAGGTGCTGCGTCTCGCCGACCACATTGGGTCGACCACGGCGCTGCTCAAGTTCACGACGACCAGCCCGGCGAGAACCTTCATCGTCGTGACCGAGTCCGGAATCCTGCACCAGATGAAGAAGGCGAACCCGGGCAAGACGTTCATCCCGGCGCCGTCCGAGAACGGGTGCAGCTGCAACGAGTGCCCGTACATGCGGCTGAACACGCTCGAGAAAGTGTACCGTTGCATGCGCGACGGCCGGCCCGTGGTCTCGGTCTCCGACGACCTGCGCGTCCGGGCACGCGTGCCGCTCGATCGGATGCTCGAGTTGAGCCGGAACTGACACGGGGGCAGGCATGGCACGCGATCCGTTCGGGCTGCAGCGATCCGCGACTCCCGATCCCGCGATGGTGGAGCGCGAGGTCCGGCGATTCCTCGACGAGGACGTCGGGCCCGGCGACATCACGACGGCCCGCGTCGTGCCGGCCGGCGCCACGGCCCGCGCGCGCATCGTCGCACGCGAGACATGCGTCGTCGCGGGTCTCGACACCGCTCGGGCCGTGTTTGGTGCGCTGGACAAGGCCGTCGCGGTGCTTTCGTGCAGTACCGACGGGTCACGCGTGACCGCCGGCACGGCCCTCGCGACGGTTGACGGTCCGGCGGCGCCGATCCTTACAGGCGAGCGTATCGCGCTCAACCTGCTGCAGCGCCTGTGCGGGATCGCCACGATCACCCGCCGCTACGTCGATGCGATCGCCGGCACCGGCGCCACCGTGTCCGATACGCGCAAGACGACGCCAGGGCTGCGGGCGCTCGAGAAGTACGCGGTCCACGTCGGCGGCGGCCGCAATCACCGGATGGGCCTCTACGACGCGATTCTGATCAAGGACAACCACGTTGCCGCCGCGGGCGGCGTGGTGGAAGCCGTTCGGGCCGCCCGCTGCGCGCCGGGACCCCGGGTGGCTGTTCAAGTTGAAGTCGACACGCTCGCGCAGCTTGCGGCGGTGCTCGACGCAGGCGTCGACGCCGTACTGCTCGACAACATGCCGCCGGCAACGGTGGCCGACGCCGTGCGATTGACGCGTGCCCACGCGCGCGGCGCCGACTGCTGGATCGAGGCGTCGGGCGGCATCACGCTCGCGAACGTCAGGGCGTACGCCGACGCCGGCGTGGACACGATCTCCGTCGGCGCGCTCACGCACTCCGCGCCATCAGTAGACATCGCCCTCGACTTCGTCCTGTGAGGATCGGACATGCACACGCGCGAAACCGACGTGCTCATTCTCGGCAGCGGGCTGGCGGGCTGCTCGGCGGCGATTGCGGCCGCCAGGCGCGGCGCGCGCGTGCTCATGCTGACAAAGACGCCTCGGGCGGAGGAAAGCAACACCTGGTACGCGCAGGGCGGAATCATCTACCGAGGTCGGACGGATTCGCCCGAGCAGCTTGGGGCAGACATACTTGCCGCGGGCGACGGGCTGTGCAACCCGGCGGCTGTCGAATTGCTGGCTCTCGAAGGTCCCCGCCTCGTCGACGAGGTGCTCATCAGGGATGCCGGCGTGCCGTTCGACGTGGCCGACGACGGGACCGGCGCCCTCGACCTGACGGCGGAAGCCGCCCACTCGATGGCGCGCATCGTCCATCGCGCCGACGGGACCGGGCGGTCCGTCGAAGACGCGATGCTGGCGCTGGTCCGCCGGCAACCGGGGATCGAGTTGCTCACCGGGCAGACCGCCATCGACCTGCTGACGCTGTCGCATCATTCCAGGAACCCGCTCGACATCTACGCGCCGCTCACCTGCGTCGGCGCGTACGTCTTCGACCAGGCGACCCGTCGCGTCGAAACCGTCATGGCGCGCGAGACGATCCTCGCAACCGGCGGGCTCGGCCGCATCTTCCTGCACACGTCGAATCCGGCCGGGGCATGCGGTGACGGCGTGTCGATGGCGTACCGCGCGGGCGCGCGCTGCATCAACATGCCGTACGTGCAGTTCCACCCGACGACGCTGTTTGTCGGCGAGGATCGGTTCCTGATCTCGGAATCGCTGCGCGGCGAGGGCGCAAAGCTCGTGGACGAACGCGGGCGCGAGTTCATGCGAGACTATCACCCGGATGGATCGCTGGCGCCGCGCGACGTGGTGGCCCGCGGCATTCACCAGATGATGCACGAGACCGGGGCGTCCTGCGCCTATCTCGACATCAGCCACAAGCCTGCAGCGTGGATCCGGTCGCGGTTCCCGCGCATCCACGAGCGATGCCGGGAGGCGGGCATCGACATCACCGTGCAGCCGATCCCCGTGGTGCCGGCCGCCCATTACAGCTGTGGCGGCGTGGCGGTGGACGGCCTGGGCCGATCGAGCCTGCATCGCCTGTACGCGGTGGGCGAGGTGTCGTGCACCGGCCTGCACGGCGCGAACCGCCTGGCAAGCACGTCGCTCCTGGAATGCCTGGTGTGGGGAACGCGGGCCGGCGACGACGCGGCCGCAGCCGCCACGAGCGGTGAACGCTACTACCTGCCGGACATTTCTCCGTGGCAGCATGAAACGGAACAGGTAGATCCGGCACTCGTGGCCCAGGACTGGCTGACCATCCGCCACACCATGTGGAACTACGTGGGCCTCGTGCGCAGCCGGAAGCGCCTGGACCGTGCCCACCAGATCCTGCGTGAACTGCACCTGGAGATTGGGCGGTTCTACGCCCAGTCCGAGCTGAGCGACGCGCTGATCGGCCTGCGGCACGGCATCCAGGCCGCGCTCGTCGTCCTGCTCGCGGCGATCGAAACGCGCACGAGCGCCGGCTGCCACTACCGGATCGACTAGCCCTGTTCGGCGCATGTCAGCAGAGGCGCGCCGGAGTGCTAAGATTCGCGGCGCAGACGGAGCACACATGATCCAGGGCGTACCGTTCGGAGTGACAGACTGGGCCGCGGTGCCGCGCACCGAACATCCGGGCGAAACCGGCATCGCGTGGTGGCGGACCGTGCAGGCCGGAAACGTGCGGGTCCGCATGGTGGACTACTCGCCAGGCTACCTGGCCGATCACTGGTGTTCCCGCGGCCACATTCTGCTCGTCCTGTCGGGCGAACTGGTGACCGAGTTGAAGGACGGACGGACGTTCACCCTCCGGCCTGGGCAAAGCTACCAGGTGGCCGACAACGACGAGCCGCACCGTTCCCGCACGGCTGGCGGCGCCTCGCTCTTCATCGCCGACTGACCCCTACACGGAAGCGGCTGGGAGACACCATGGCAAGCTCTCGGGCACGGTTCGGGCGGGCATTGCGGCTGGGCATGATCGGCGGCGGGCCGGGGTCGTGGATCGGCCGGATGCACCAGGGGGCCGCCACCCTGGACGGCTTCTGGAACGTGGCGGCCGGGGTGTTCTCGAGCGATGCGAAACGGTCGAAAGCAGCCGGACCCGAACTGGGCATCGACGCCTCGCGCAGCTACGCCAACGTCGAAGAGATGATCGCGGTCGAACGCACGCGGCCCGACGGCATCGACGCCGTCGCGATCATGACACCCAACGACACGCACTATCCGTACGCCGCCGCGGCGCTCGACGGCGGGCTCGACGTCATCGCCGACAAGCCCGTATCGCACGATTTCGCCCAGGCGTGCGATCTTGTCGCGCGGACGCGCGCGCGCGGCCGTCTGTTCGCCGTCACCCACGGCTACGCCGCATATCCCATGACGCGGTATGCGCGGCATCTTGTGCAGGCCGGCGAACTGGGCGCGCTCCGCTTTCTCCAGGTCGAGTACATCCAGAGCGGCCTTGCCGTGCGCGTCGAGGATGGGCCGCAGAACGACCGGTTCCGCTGGCTGCTCGATCCGCGCCGCAGCGGGCTCGCGCTGGTGATGAGCGCCATCGGCTGTCACGCGCAGCATCTCGCATGTTTCGTTGCGGGACGCGACGTGGCACGCGTCTGCTCCGACGTGGGTGCCGTGGTTCCGGGACGCCGGGTCATCGATCACGTCTCGGCGCTGGTGGAGTTCGCCGGCGGCGTGCATGGCACCTTCACCGCGATGCAGGCGGCGGCCGGCGGCGAAAACGACATCAGGCTGCGGGTCTGCGGCGAGCGCGGCATGCTCGAATGGTCGCACCGGGACTGCAGCTACCTGCGCATCGCCATGCAGGGCGAGCCGGCACGCATCGCGGGCCGGGGCGATCCCTTCCTGCCGCCGGAGATCGTCAGCGGCGGCCGCGCGCCCAGGGGGCATCCCGAGGGGCTCCTGCACGCCTTCGCCAACATCTACGGGGAACTGGCGCAGCATCGCATGGCGATCAGCCTCGGCGATCCCGTTCCGGACTTTCCGTACCCGAAGATCGAGGCCGGCGCCCATTCGATGGCGTTCATCGAGGCGTGCCTCACATCTCAGGCATCTGGCGGATGGGTGGCGGTGGCGCCGAATCCGAATCGCGCAAGTGCAGGGGCCGGCTGAAGCCGACCCCCACGACGCCTTCCATGCGTATGACCGTCTACTGACTGCGGGACTTGCGACCGGTCTTGAGGCCCAGCCGGCGTTCGAGGCGGTCGCACAGCGTGGCCAGCACCTTGATCCGCGCGTGCGACTTGTCGTTCGCTTCGATGAGCGTCCAGGGCGCGTCGCGCGTGCTCGTGTGCTCGATCATGTCGTTGACCGCGAGCTCGTACGCGCCCCATTCCTCGCGGTTGCGCCAGTCCTCGCCGGTCAGCTTCCACTGCTTGTGCGGCGTGCACTCGCGCTCCTTGAATCGGCGCAGCTGCTCTTCGTCGGTCACGTGCAGCCAGTACTTCACCAGCACGATCCCATGGTGCACGAGCTGGTTCTCGAACTGGTTGATCTCCGCGTACGCGCGTCTCCACTCCTTCTCGGTCGCGAAGCCTTCGACCCGCTCGACCAGCACGCGGCCGTACCAGCTGCGATCGAAGATCGTGACGCGGCCGGCGCGGCCGAGGTGTCGCCAGAACCGCCAGAGATAGTGGTGCGCCCGCTCCTCGTCGGTCGGCGCGGCGATGGGGATCACCTGGTAGTCCCGCGCATCGAGCGCCGCCGTGACTCGCCGGATCGCGCCGCCCTTCCCGGCCGCGTCCCAGCCCTCGAACACCAGGATGGTCGAGACGCCCTTCGCGGCGGCCTTTCGCTCGAGAAGGTTGAGACGGCCCTGGTGCGTCTCGATCATCGACTCGGCATCCTTCGGGTCGACGCGGCGATCCATCCGGAGACTCGAGAGGATTGACGTCACGGGGCCGGCACCCTTGCGTTTCGCACCCGGACGCGCCGTGGTCCGCGCGTCCGCGGCGGCCCGGGCATCCTCGGTGTCGGCCAGATGGCCCCGGACGGCGTCGCGGATGGCTTCTCCGACCGCGAGGCTCCGGTAGCGTGCGTCCTCGCCTTCGACGATCATCCAGGGCGCGTTGCCACGGTTCGTGATCCTGATCGCATGTTCCGCCGCCGCGATGAAGCGGCTGTACAGACGCCAGTGCTTCCAGGCGAGTTCGTCCACCTGCCAGCGGCGCAGTGGATCGTTCTCCAGCGTCTTCAGGCGCTTCTTCTGCGCGGTCTTTCCGAGATGCATCCAGAACTTCAGGATGAGCGCCCCGTCGCTGGCAAGCGTCTGCTCGAAGTCCACGACGCGGTTGAGGCGCTCCTCGAACGCCTCCGGCGTCAGCCGCCGGTACACCCGATCCAGCACGGGCCGTGAGTACCAACTGCTGAGGAACAGCCCAATCCGGCCGCGCGGCGGCAGCGCCCGCCAGAAGCGCCAGTACTCGGGGCGTTCCAGTTCTTCGTCGGACGGCTCACCGAACGCGCGGGTGACGATCCAGCGCGGGTCCATCCACTCGTTGAGCAGATTGACGATGTCGCCCTTGCCGGCGCCGTCGACGCCGGCGAAGACAATGACGACAGGCGGCGCAGTGGCGGCGCGGAGCGCGTTCTGGACCTCCAGCAGCTCCCCGCGCAGCGCCGGCACCCGCGCCTTGTAGTCGTCTTTCGACACTTTCCGGCCGAGTTCAGCGGCTTCGAACATGGCGGGGCCATTCTACCGCCGGGTGACGTGGACCGGAGTCGGCATTCCGTGTTCGCAGGGCTGAAGCCCTGCGCCACGATTCCGGTCCCCAATGGCACAGACAGTCGCATTCAGCCGCCAGGGAAAGTGCGTCATGATCGATGTGGCGCAGGGCTTCAGCCCTGCGAACACACGCCTGTCATGAAGAGGTTTTGCCCGTCTTCGGGCTAGGCCGTCCGGAAGTACATCTCGAACACCGTCGTGCCCATGAGCACGACGGTCATCGCGATCAGGAGGACCACGGCGAGCCAGGCGACCACGTTGTAGAGCCGCGGGTTGGTCCACTCGTGCATCAGGTCGCGGTTGTTCACGAGCTTGATCATGAACACGAGCACGAGCGGCAGCAGCACGCCGTTGACGACCTGCGAGAAGAGAATCATCCGCACGAGCGGGAAGCCGGGGATCAGCACGACCGCCGCGCCGAGTACGATCAGCCCCGTGTAGAGCCAGTAGAAGATGGGAGCTTCTCGGAAGCGCTTGTTCACGCCGGACTCAAAGCCCAGCCCCTCGCACACGGAATACGCCGTCGACAGGGGCAGGATGCTGGCCGCGAACAGCGAGGCGTTCAGCAGCCCGGCGCTGAAGAGCAGGAAGGCGTACTCCCCGAAGGGGCGGAGTGCCTTGGCCGCGTCGGCGGCGCTCGTGATGTCGCGCGGGCCCTTCTGCCAGATCGCCGCCGCGCACGCCACCATGATGAAGAACGCCACGACGACCATCACGATGCAGCCGACGATGACCTCGATGCGCGATTCGCGGTAGTCCTTGACCGTGATGCCCTTCTCGACGACGGCGGCCTGCAGGTAGAACTGCATCCATGGGGCCACCGACGTGCCCACCAGGCCCACGATCATCGTCAGGTAGACGGGATCCCACCGCACGACCGGGCGGACGCTGGCCAGGGCTGACGCTTCCCAGTCCGGGCTGATGAGCACGGCGGCGACGATGTACGCGATGTAGGTGACGCACGCGAAGAGGAAGATCTTCTCGACGCTGTGGTAGTTGCCCTTGACGACCAGGAACCAGACCGCCGTGGCGGCGAGCGGCACGGAGACGTACTTCGGCACCCAGAACAACTCGAGCGCGCTCGCCACGCCGGCGAAGTTCGCCATGACGTTGGTGAAGTTGGCGATCACCAGCAGCGCCATGACCACGAACGTCGTCCGCAGGCCGAACTCCTCGCGGATGAGATCGGACAGGCCCTTGCCTGTGACCGCGCCCATGCGGGCGTTCATCTCCTGCGTGACGACGAGCAGCAGCGCGATGGGGGGCAGGGTCCAGAGCAGCAGGTAGCCGAAGAGCGCGCCCGCCTGGGAGTACGTGTAGATGCCGCCCGCGTCGTTGTCGACCATGGCGGTGATGAAGCCAGGGCCGATGACCGTGAAGAAGATGAGCAGCGGGCGAGGCAGGCGTTCGACCAGGCGCACGGACTAGTCCTGTCTCAAGGCCGAGATGATGTCGTCGGCCGTGATCGTGCCGACGAGCTTGCCGGCCTCGTTCGTGACGGGCAGCGCCATCAGGTTGTACTTGTCGACGAGCTCGGTGACGCGCTCGCGCCGCTCGGTCACGGGCGCCGACACCACCACGTCGTCCTCGCCGGCCAGGGTCTGCAGCGCCGTGCCGGGATCCGCGAGCAGGAGCCGCGCAATGGGAAGAGAGGCGGTGAGATGTCCGCCGGCATCGACCAGGAACAGATTGGTGAGCGTGTCCACCTGCTCGGCGTTCTCGCGGACAGCCTGGAGCGCGTCGGCGACCGTGGCTGTGTCCGCCACGGCGATGAACTCGCTGTTCATCATCCCGCCGGCGGAGTTCTCGTCGAACTCGAGCAGTTCCTCGACATCGGTCTTCGGCTCATCCTCCATCTCGTCGAGGATGGCTTCGGACGACTCCTCCTCCATCTCCGCCAGGACGTCGGCCGCCTCGTCCGGCGCCATCTCCTCGACGATGTCCGCGGCGCGGTCGGCATCGAGCGACTCGAGAATCGCGGCCTGCATGCTCGTGTCTTCGACCTCCGACAGCGTCTCGGCGGCCACCTCGCTGTCGAGCGACTCGAACACCGCCTCGCGCCCCTCGTGGCTCAGTTCCTCGATGATGTCGGCGAGGTCGGCGGGGTGGATCTCCTCGAGCCCCTTCATGTCGATGTTCAGCCGCAGTCGGCGCTGGGGATCGGGCTCGATGATGTTGCAGAATTCCCAGCGGATCGACTTCGGCGCGATCCGCATCATGGCGCGGCGCACGAGGCGGGGCGGGACGACGCCCTGGCAGAGCCGGCGGAAGATGCTGCGGACGCCCACGTCCACCTCGAGCACCCAGAGCTCGTCGTGGGCGTTGACCCGCTTCAGCTCGAACGTGACGTCGTTGACACGGACGACCTTGCGCCCCTGTGCGTCGATGATCTGCTGGTCCAGCAGGTCCCGCACCATGCGCAGCATCCACACATCGTCGTGGAAGGGGACCAGCTGCTCGTCGCGGAGGTAGATGCCATCGAGGGAAATGGTGGCCACCTGGTCGTGGCGCACCGTCCACCAGGTCAGCTCGCCGCCGACCAGGAACTGGTCGATGCGGACCTTGTCGACCCGCGGCGAGAGACAGGCGTCCCTGACGCGCCCGATGCGGCGGCCCTTCAGGTCGTAGACCTTCATGCCCGTCAACTCGGTGAGAAAGAGCAGGCTGTCGGCCATCGATCTGCTCCTCCAAACGCTGGGCGTGTCGTGGAAAAAGG
>JAPKZP010000476.1 GCA_026393735.1 Acidobacteriota bacterium | reverse complement strand
TCGCGTGGGCGGATGCGACGGGTTCGCCTCCGGCTTCATCTACGGGCTGCTGACCGGCGAGTCGCCGGACGCGGCGGTGAAGCTGGGTTGGGCCCACGGCGCACTGCTCACCACCTTCCCGGGCGATACGTCCATGGCGACCGTGGAACAGGTGAAGGCGTTCGCAAAGGGCGGATCCGCGCGCATCCAGCGCTAGACGGGATAACGGGGCAGGTCCGGCGGCCGCAGCGGCAGGCGCCCCGTGTAGATCGCCATGCCCACGACGGCGTCCACGTCGATCGCGTCGAGCGCCGCAATGTCGGTCTCGGTGGTGATGCCGCCGGCCGCGCTCACCTGCCGCGTGGTCGCGGCGCGGACGCGCCGTACGGCGTCCATGTCGATACCGCCCATCAAGCCTTCGGTGTCCACGCCGCGTCTTCGGTAGTCACGCGAACCCGATCCTGGCAGCCTCGCACCACGACATGACCGCCGGCGCTGTCGCCGGCGCCGATGGTGCGGTCGAGTCCGACCGCGTCGGCCAGTTCCGCCGCGAAACGCTCGTTCACGCCGCCGGCGGCATACAGGGACGACCCGACGATGACCTCCGTGGCACCCGCGTCGAGCCACTGTCGCGCGCACGCCACGTCGCGAACGCCGCCGCCAACCCGGCACGGCACCCGCGCGCAGATCGATCGCGCGAGCGCCTCATTGGTCCCGGTGCGCAGCGCACCGTCGATGTCGATCAGCTGGACGCGCGGGAATCCTGAGAACCGCTCTACCCACTCCGAGACGTCGTCGAATGCGAGGGCCTGGCGCCGTCCCTGCACGAGTTGCACGACGCGCCCGCCCCGGAGGTCGATGGATGGAATCAGCATGCGCGGCGCCCTTCCGGGGCCGGGGCCGACTGGACGGCGCGGACCGGAATCCCGCGGCCGGCGAGCCACGTCTTCAGGTCGGCGACCGAATGCTCGGCGAAGTGGAAGATGGAGGCCGCGAGCGCGGCGTCGGCGCGCCCCCGGGTGAAGACGTCCTCGAAATGCTCGAAGGTCCCGGCGCCGCCCGACGCGATGACGGGAATCTGCACGGCGCCTGACACGGCGGCCGTCAGGTGGCACTCGAAGCCCGCGCGGGTGCCGTCGCGGTCAATGGACGTGAGCAGGATCTCGCCGGCCCCCCGCGCTTCTGCCTCGCGGGCCCATTCGACGGCATCGCGGCCAGCCGCAGCCGTCCCGCTCCGCGCGAAGACGGCGTAGCGCGCGCCGTCCCGTTTCGCATCGATCGCGACGACCACGGCCTGGCTTCCGTAGCGCCGGGCGAGCGCCGTCAGCAGGCCTGGATCCGCGAGCGCGGCGCTATTGAGGCTGATCTTGTCCGCTCCGGCATCGATCACGGCTGCGGCGTCGTCTGCCGACCGGATGCCACCGCCGACGGCCAGCGGGATGAAGAGTTCGGCGGCGACCGCCTGGATCGTGGTGACGAGCGCGCGGCGGCTCTCCAGCGTGGCGGTGACGTCGAGCACCACGAGTTCGTCGATGCCCTCCACGTTGTAGCGGCGCGCGAGCGAGACGGGATCACCCGCGTGGCCAAGACCCTCGAACTGCACGCCCTTCACGACCGACCCGTCGCGGACGTCCAGGCACGCAATGATGCGCTTCGACAGCATGCTCAGCGCTCCCCTGCCTGCCGGAGAAAGTTGGCCAGGACGCGCAGCCCGACGTCCCCGGATTTCTCCGGGTGGAACTGCACACCGCAGATGCGGCCCTGCTGCACGGCGCTCGCGAAGCGTGCGCCATGCGTCGTGGTGGCCACGGTCGCGCTGGTCATCGGCGCCGCGTAGGCGTGCGTGAAGTACGCCTGACTGCCCGGCGCCAGACCGAGCAGCAGGTCAGAGGGGCGCGTCGCTGCGAGATCGTTCCACCCGACGTGCGGGACCTTCAGGCCGTCAGACGACGGGCCGGGCGCGCCCGCCGGTCCGGCACCCGCTTCTTCGGCCATCTCACGCAAGTGCGCGCAGCGGCCGTGCAGCAGGCCGAGGCCGGGCACGTCCGGCGCCTCGCTGCTGCCCTCGAACAGCCATTGCTGGCCCAGGCAGATGCCCAGCAGCGCCCGGCCAGAAGCCACCGCTGCGCAGACAGCAGCCCGCCACGCGGCATCGAGCACGGCAGTGGCCGCGAAGTGCCCGACGCCGGGGATGACGACGGCATCGGCCGCAGTCAGGCCCTCGGGCCGGTCCGGCGTGAACACGTCGGCGCCGCACGCCCGCAAGGCCTTGCGCACGGAGGTCAGGTTGCCGGCACCGTAGTCGACGAGGGCCACACGCATGACTACAGCAGCCCTTTCGTGCTGGGCAGGACGCGCGCCAGTTGACGGTCGCGGCTGCACGCCACCCGCAGGGCCCTGGCAAACGCCTTGAAGACGGCCTCGACGCGATGGTGCGTCGAGCGGCCGTACAGCACCTTGAGGTGGATGTTGGCGCGAGACGCGGCCGCAAGAGCTTCGAAGAAGTCCTGGACCAGTTCCGTCTGCAGGTCGCCGACGAGACGCGCGCGCAGCCCGAGATTGATCACGGCGTGCGGCCTCCCGGAGAGATCGACGGCCGCGACCGCGCGCACGCTCATCGCAGGAACGCCGCGGCGACGCCGGAGTCGACGGGGATGTGCAGACCCGTGGTGCGGCTGAGCTCGGGACCGGTCAGCACGTAGACCGCGTCCGCGACGTTCTCGGGCACGACCTCGCGCTTGAGGATCGTGCGGTTCGCGTAGTACTGACCGAGGTCTTCTTCGGCGACGCCGTAGGTCGCGGCACGGTTCGCGCCCCAGCCCGAGGCGAAGATGCCGGAGCCGCGGACCACGCCGTCGGGGTTGATGCCGTTCACACGGATACCGTACTCGCCGAGCTCGACCGCGAGCAGCCGCACCTGGTGCGCCTGGTCGGCCTTGGTGGCGGAGTAGGCGATGTTGTT
>JAPKZP010000305.1:11396-13720 GCA_026393735.1 Acidobacteriota bacterium | reverse complement strand
GGCGACACGATGACGGTGTTGGCGAGATTCACCTCAGCCTGATTGAGACTCGCCCGCGCCTGTGCGACAGCCGCAGCTGATGATCTCAACTGTGCCTCGGCCGTCCGGACGTCGACGTCGGCCGCTTCGAGATCCGCGTCCGCCACCAGGCGCTTCGCCGCGAGCTTTTTCGTACGCTCGAGCGCCAGGCGGCTCGAATCGAGGGCGACCTGCTGCCGCTGCACGTCGGCCTCGGCCTTGGTGACGCTGGCGCGAGCCTGTTCAACCTGGGTCTGGAAGAGCGACGGGTCCAGCCGCGCCAGCACGTGCCCCTTGCGCACAAGGTCGTTGAAGTCCGCGTACAGCGTCTGTACCGTGCCGGAGACCTGCGATCCGACGTTGACCGTCGTCACCGCCTCGAGGGTGCCCGTGGCGCTGACCAGCTCCACCACGTCACCGCGCGCCACCGCAACCGTGGAGACGCGCGGTTGTGCCGACTGGCCGGTCAGCCGCGTCGTCACACCGACGCCCGCCGTCGCGACCAGTCCTACCGAAGCGAACATCCAGAGCGCTGCGCGTTTGTGTGTCATGGCCGATACCTCCCGGGGCCTTCTATGTAGTTAGACGGGTCCGGGCGGCGAGAACTGCTCGCGCGGCTGTGAAAGAAGCGTGACGAAACCGGGACAGACCCTGGTGAATGCCTGTCGCGCGCAGACGACCGCGCCCGGGGCTACCAGGTCGGGATCGGTCCCTCGAATTGGGGGTGGAGCGCCGGCAGGTGCGACGAGTCCCGCCGGCTCAGGAGAATCGGGCTACCAGGTCTTGCTGTCCTTGACGTAGATGTACGCGAGGAGGTCGCGCCCCATCTTCGTCAGGCGGAGCGTGTCCCAGTCCACCACGGCGGAGGAATCAGTGCCAGAAATGTCCCGAAGGCCGGTCACGAGTTCGAAGCCGTTCTCGAGCATCACGCCGCTGAGGTTGACCGGCACCGCGGCGCACGTGTCGGGGTTAAGGTAGAGCGTGCCGCGCGAGCGCGTGTAGGTCGCGCAAGCCCCGGCGTTTGGCTGCGCGTACGTGACGATGATCTGGCCGTCGGCCGCGGCTCTCGTGACCCGCCCGTACTTCATCCCATTGTTCGCGAGCGCGCTTCCCAGTGCGGTGACCAGGTTGTCGATCGCCGAGTCCGGTCCGCTGGCGCCGCCCATGTCGGCACCTCTCGAGACGGTCAGATCGCGGCCGAAGGCCAGCGAGGCCGTGTCCGCGAGGCTGTAGTCGGCGCCGTTTCTGGTATTCATCAGAAACACGTCGTAGCCGGCGGTCGACGAGTACGGCGCCGTCACGGTCACCGTGCCCGCCGTCGAGAATCCCACGAAGCTGCCGATGAGGCCGTTCGCCGCCTGCTGGCGCACGGCGATGCGAGACGCATCGACGTCTGTGGCCGGAAGCGCCCCTTGTGCCGTTCTCGCCGACCGGAGCTCAGACACGACAAGGTCCGAAATAGATATCGTCACCGAGGTTCCGCTCTGTGCGGACTGCGTGAACGCCCCGAGCAGCCCCTCCGTGTGATCGTAGACGTTGAACGTCATCACGCAGTCGGCGGCCGCCAGATAGGTGAACCCCCCCTGCAGCCGTCCGGTATACGAGCCCTGCGTGACCACCACGTCAGCGGCCCCGGCCGTGGCAGCCGCGGTGATCGCCGTGATCGTGGTGCTGCTCACGACGATGATGCTCGTGGCGTAGACGCCGCCGATCGTGACCGACGCGCCGGACATGAAGCCCGAGCCGGTGAGTGTGACGGCCGTGCCACCAGCGTCTCCACCGGTGACCGGCGAAATCGCCGTTGGCACGGGCGTCGTGTAGGTTGGCGTCTCGGACGGCGACGTGACCTCGCCCGTACCCAGCTCCTTGGTGCACGCCGACGCCGCGATGGCCGCGGCAAGCGCAAGTCCGACGATTCCGAGTATCCGCTGATTCGTTCTCATATTGACGTCCGACTCCTGTCCACCCGTCCCAGAGATGACGCGCACCGGACACGGCGCGTGGCACGGCTCCAAACCATTGGCATCGAGTGCCGGTCCAGGCACCCTGAGACAGGCTGGCAGGTAGCACCCTCTAGGATAGACCGTTCGCCGCCTATCGGGCTAGTGCCACAGACTTTTCACCGTCGCCGGTCGATATTCCTGGAGGCCGCCGGAGGGTCGGTGTCCTGCCCCTGCACGACACCTGCGAGCACGGCCGTGAACACACCTGCGAACGCCGCTGAGAGATACGTTTGTGTGTTGTTGACACGTCCTCCAGGGTGTATGCTCCAAGCTTCCGCTACATCGTCAGAGTGAGGTTCCCGG
>JAPKZP010000305.1:0-11373 GCA_026393735.1 Acidobacteriota bacterium | reverse complement strand
TGAAGCCCCTATTCCGCATGACGCTCGTGTGTCTGTTCACGGTCCTGCTCAGCGGCGCCGCGCTCGCGCAGCCTGCCCAGCCTGCCCAGCCCGACCTCTACGTGTCGGTCTCGTACATGAAGATCCTCCCAGGCCAGGAGGACGCCTATCGGGCCTACCTGAACACGACGGTCAAGAAGCTCTACCAGGAGCTGATGGCCGCCAACCCCAGCTTCCTTTCGTGGAGCTCAGCCAAGGCGATGTACCAGGGCACGGAGCACGGGCTGGATTTCGACTATGTCGGGGCGTCGATCTACTCGGGCCCGCCGCCGGAACCGGGCGCGACTCTCGACGCCATCTACATGAAGGCCACGGGCATGTCTCAGGCCGATCTCGCCAAGAAGGTCGCGACGATGCGGACGGTCGTTGGGACGGAACTCCTACGGTACCGGGCCGGCGTCAGGATCCCGGGCGTGCTGAAGGAGGGCGACTTTCGGGTCGTCGCCCGGATCAAGATCAAGCCGAACATGGGTGACGAGTACGTGGACTTGGCTCAGACCGTGACGCAGCCGATCATGGCGGAGCGGATCGCCAACGGCGAGCTCAAGAGCTGGTCGCTCTGGTCGCGCGTGTTCCCGTCGGGCGTCGCCATCTCGTACGACGCGTTCACGGTCCAGTATTTCAAAGACCTGGCCAGCGCGGTCAAGGGCCTCGATGCTACCAAGGGCGTCCAGGCGTTCTTGAAGGTCCACCCGGGACGGAACTACGCGACCTACGTCAACAACGCGCGCGACTACAGCGACATGCAGCAGCGACTCGTCATGCAGGTCGTCGCGATGGTCGAGCGCGCGAAGTAACCCGCCACGACAGGCCCCGAGGCGGTGGCGACACCGTCTCGGGGCGCGCCATCCGGACATGAACCGGAGAATGGAGGTTCTGCACAGACCAGACGGGTCGATCGGCCGCGGGGGGCCTGGCTGCCAGCGAAGCCCCCTGGCACCTACTTGACGCCCGGCTGTTTCAGGCCGGCCTTCGCGGCCTCTCGCTTCTGCTTCTCCGCGTACATTAGCTGATAGGCGATGTAGTACTTGTAGATGTTGCTCACGTAGGTCACGGTTTCGCGGCCGACGCGCTCGGACGCAATCTGCTCGACGTTGCCGAACCAGAGGTTCGGGTTGAGCCCCTTCTTCGCGGCTTCCTTCCGCAATTGACGAACCCGCCCCGGCCCCGCGTTATACGACGCAAAGGCGAACAGCCCCTTGTTCAGCTTGTCCATCGGCTCGTCTTTGAAGTACTGGTCGATCATGAACCGCATGTATTTCACGCCGGCATGGATGTTGGCTTCCAGTCCCGTGATGTCGCCGACCTTCAGCTCCGCGCCGGTGGCTGGCATGACCTGCATGATGCCGATCGCGCCGACGGGGCTCTTCGCATCCTGGTTGAGTCCGGACTCCTGGAACCCCTGGGCCCCCATGAGCAGGAAATCCATGTCGTACTGGTCGCCGTACTTCTTGAAGAGCTCGATGACCGCCAGCATCTTCTTGCGCTCGGCCTCGGAGGTGGCGTTCTTCACGAACTTCGTGCTCACGAGATAGCGCTTCTCCATCATGTTGCCGAACGCCGTTCCGAGGCCGTTCTTGGCGAGGAAGGCGTTGAGCGCGGCCTTGAGCTTCGGGCTGTCCTTACGAATGGCGACTCCCAGGCTGCCGCCGGTGCGCACGGTCACCGTGTCGTGGACCGTGAGGCCGGTAAACACCTTCTTCCAGAACTCCGCCAGGTAGCTGTCGACGATGGTGATCGGGATCATGCCGGCGTTGGCCATCTCGAGCAGGTCGTCGTCCTCGAGGTTCTCGGGCGCCTCCTTGACGATGACCGGCGGCTTGCCCTGTGCTTTGAACTGATCGTTGAGCGCCAGAAGGCTCTGGTGATAGGTGCCGCCCTTGCGGACGAAGACTTCCTGCCCCGACAGGTCCGCGACCGACTCGATCTTCGGCGCGCCGGGGCCGGTGACGACGACTTCGCTGACGTTGCTGCGCGTGGGATTGGTGAAATCTACCAACTTCTGCTTGTCGGGTGTGATGGTCACCTGGGCGATGACGGCGTCGATCTTCCCTTCGAGCAGGGCCGAGGCCAGCATGTTGCGCGGCAGCGGCACGAAGAGCACGTTGATCTTCATGTTGCCGGTGTTGAGCTCCTTGTTCAGCTCGTCTTCGAAGAGCTTCCCGTACTCGTAGGCGACGCCGCGCTGCACCCCTTTGTCTATGAAATAGAAGCTGCGATTGAATGTGACCCCGAGGCGGATCATCCGGCGCTTCACCATCTCGTCGAGATCGCCGGTGAAGGGCTTATACATGAGCGCTTGCACGCCCTCCGGCAGCCCGGATTCGAAGGCGGGCGTCGGAAGCGGGGCGTCGGCCTGATCGGCCGGCGCGGCGACCGTCGTAGCTGCCGTTGCCGGAGCATTGTCGGCCGGAGCCTTCGGCGCGGCTCCGCCGCATGCCGCGACGGCGGCTCCGAGAGCCAGGAGCGCGGAAACCCAGAGCCACGCGGTCGAGCGGGGTGTTCGAGACATAAGGATCCCTCTGATCCGGCGCGCCAGATCTCGACAGACGCTGCACGTCATTCTACCCTAGCCCTAGGCCTTGAGTGGCTGAAGTTCCAAGAACACGGCCGTCTCCCTATCGCGAAGCCTGTCGAGACGGAGCTGGTTACAGTTACGGTTGGTCCGTGACCGACGTCACCGTGCCAGTAAGCTGTTGTGTCCTTTCTGAGAAAGGGGCGGAGAGGGGGAACCCGTCCGGACTGGAGGCGCAGAATGGAGGTCTTGCCGACGGAGGACGGCACCTGGCCGAACGCCCGGCACGCGCTGACTCGGCGACCAGATCAGGAGGCCTGGCGGGTGTCCGTCTGCAGCGCCCTGTGCAGGTCCCAATCGGCCTGCAAGCGCATCCAGAACTGCGGAGACATCTTGAAGTACCGCGCCAGGCGCAGCGCGGTGTCCGCCGTGATGCTCCGCTTGCCAAGCACGATCTCGTTCAGCCGGTTCAGCGAGATGCCCAGGCCACGCGCAGCCTCCACCTGGCCGACGCCGAGCGGCTTGAGGAACTCCTCGAGCAGGATCTCTCCGGGCGGGATCGATGGTCCCAGCCAGTTCAAATCCCTAGTGATAGTCTTCGACGCAGACGTCGTGTGCATGTCCCTGCTCCCACCTGAATGTGAGGCGGTACTGGTCGTTGATCCGGATGCTGTGCCGTCCGGCACGCCCGCCCTTCAGCGGCTCGAGCCGGTTTCCGGCCGGAATCATGAGGTCCGTCAGTCCGACCGCGACATCGAGGGCTTTGAGCTTCCGCTGGATGCTCCTCCACAGCTCGCGGGGAATCCGCCGAGCCACACGGGTGTTCCGTTCGCGGAACAGGTCGGCCGTCGTGTCATCGGCGAATGACTGAATCACGTGTCGAATTACATGCTACACGGGTAGTGATGAGTTGTCAAGTCCTGCAGCCGTCACCAGTCCGACAACCGACGTCGTCTGGAAGTTGTGCCTCCGAGCCAAGCGACGTTCCGCGCTGCGGGCATCGGAAGCAGTGGGAGTGGCTGCCGCTCCCCCACCTGGCACGTGCAGAAGAAGAACCCGAAGCAGCCGGCTACCGAGCCAGGTGCTTCTCGAAGAACTTGACCGTGAGTTCATAGAAATCGCGCGATTCCGGGATGTCGGGGTTGGTCATGAAGCCGTGCCCGAGACCGTCATAGATGAGCAGGTCCGTATCCACTCCCACCTTCAGCAATTGGCGGTGCGCGAACGCCGCCTGGCTCATCGCGAAATCGCGTGTGCCCGTGGCGAGAATGGTCGGCGGGAATTTCGCCAGCAGCGCCAGATCATTGACCGGAGACGCCGCGGCCTGCGTCGTATCGATGCCGTCGAAATACTGGCCTGGCCCGGAGGCGATGACATTTCTGGTGTTTGCGCTGCCGCCGTTCGACAGCAGCTGCCCGACATTGTTCGAATCACCGTCGAAGCGCGCACTGGCCCCGGCGCAGTAAATGCCTGCAGCCCCGGGCGCAGGCATGCCCGATTGCAGCGCGGCCGCGATCGTCTCCGCCACGAGGACACCACCTGCCGAACAGCCGAACATCCCAATCGCCGTCGGTTTGTGGTCCTTGAGCGCCCACGTGTAGACCTTCATGAAGTCCTCGGTCGCAGCAGGAAAGCGCGCCTCCGGGCCCTGGCGATACAGCGCGGTGACGACCTTCACCTGCCCGAGACTCGCGGCCGGGATCGAGAAGAACAGGCCATTGGCACGAATGCCTGTGGAGAAGCCGCCGCCGGGCACGTTCAGCATGATGCGGTTCTTGTTGCGCTCCGGCACGCCGCCCTTTGGCGTAACGATCGCGACGGACACGCCGTCGATCGTCGTCTCCTGAATGTCCACCGGGTAGAGTTCACGCATGTGCGCCACTCGCGGCTGCAGGTCGGCGTCCATTTTGGCGCGGCGCTCAGCCATGCTGACAGATGGCGCCGCTGGTGCCGGGCCTCGGCCTTCCCGTGGCTGCGCCAGCACGGCCTTGCCCGCCTCGCTGAGAATCGAGGACGGAGGCATGACGCCATCGGCGATATGGATCACGCCGTCTTTGTCGGTGGTCACCTTGTTGTCTGGCGGCGGCGCTTGCGCCAACGCGAGGGCCGATATCGCCAGTGCGACCGCGCCAGCGGCTGCGCCACGTTTCACAAGCGTCATCATCACTCCTTCTCCTGTTGCGTGCGCGAGATCAACGAAGGGCCATCTCCAGCACGGGTCTGTTCGCAGGCCGGTCTATCGTTTGTGCTGTTCGAAGAAGTCGAAGATGGTCGGCAGCGCTTGCCAGACGGACATGTCGTGGGTGCCATCCTTGATTTCGTTGTACGGGATGTCGAAGCCCTTGGCTCTGAGAAACGCCATCATCGTGCGGGCGCCCTCAACAGGGACCGTCATGTCCTTGTCTCCGTTGGTATACATGATCGGCAGCCCCTTGAGGCGCTCGACTGGAAATCCCTCTCCGACCGACGTTCCAGCCGCCGGGGCAATGGCGGCCCAGCGATCTGCGTACTTCGCGCCCAGATACCAGGTTCCGAAGCCGCCCATGGAATTGCCCATCAGGTACATGCGCGAGCGGTCCACGCCGTACTCGTTGGCCACCAGTTCCACGACATTCAACGCATCCTGCTCACTCAGCTCGTTCGTGCGTGCCCGTGCCGGGTCTGGCACCGCCAGGAGGTTCGCGGGACCAAATCCCGGGGACATGGCACCCCATCCGCCAGTGGGACGATAGCCCATCGGCGCCACGACGATGAAACCGTGCTGTTCGGCTGCCTGAGTCAACACGGGACCGCGACGCTTGAAATACGTGTTGTTATCCGCGCCGCCTCCGTGCAGCAGCACAACCAGCGGGAGTTTGGCCTTGCCGTCATACCTGGCAGGCACATAGACCGTGTAGGGCATGATCTCGCCGGCTTCCGCAAACGCATAGTGGCGCTCATGCTCGCCCTTGGCTTGCACCAGAGGCTCCTTCCCTGATTCCAACGACGTCAGCAATGCCAGGGAGTTGCGTATCTGCGCGGAGAAATCGAAGTACTCATTGAGAATCGCCGATTCGGGATTGGGTGGCGCAATCAGGTCGCGCTGGCCAAGGTTGATCACGCGTGCGTAGTCGAATGGATAGCGGATGGTGGCCTTGGTGCTGTCGCCCCCCTTGATCTTGGCGAGGCGCTGCTCGATTGCGCTGCGCTGCCCCTCGAGGTCGCGGACCAGCAGCACGTTGACCGACAGACGACGCTGCGGAGCGTTCCCGTCGCTCAGGTCCGCTGTGAGTTTGTAGGCGCCGTCTGTGACACCTTCCAGACTTGCCGAAAACGCGAACGGGCTGTCAACCAGGTCGCGCGACGTGACGCTGTACGTCCCCAACTCGCGAACCTCCTTGCCGGTTTGAAACTCAGCCAGCGCCACGCGAAGCCGCAGCCCGTTCACCGGCGGGTAACCCGCCCCGTAGCTCTGCGTCAGTTGCGCGTAGAAGGTACGGTTCGAGTCGGCCACGATCGCACTGGTGCGCAACACCAGAGAGCCGAGGAACTCAGCCTTGGAGTCCCACGGAAGCCCCCGCTGACGCGCAATCGCCTGCTGCAGGATCCTGCGCGCTTCGCCGGAGTTTCCTTTGGTGCATCAACCTGGTTCTTCACGTCATCCGGGACCTTCAGATTGCCCTGCAGGGTCCGCAGCGTCCGCGTAAGGCCCTGGATGGTTTGAGGCTGCTCCAGACTGGCGATGGCAGCAGCGACGGCTGCTTCCGGCGTCTGTTGCGGCGCCTGGGCCTGCACGAGCGGTGTGAACAACAGGGCATCGATACAGACTCGAACGGTACGCATCGAAGTAGTCCTTCTCAGAAACAGCCGTACTAATTGACGCCTCATGCGGATCGACTCGCCCTCAACATGGCCGGTTCATCCTGTTTCGTGATGGAGGACATGCCGAAGAACTGGGTGGCGCCGACGAGTTCCAGACGCCCGTGCGTATTCAGGACGATGGCGGGCAGACTGGTGAATTGGGGCACGAACGTCCTGAGGTCGGCGCACACGGTGTCGATTATCCCCATTTTCGCCGCTGCATCACCGCCGAACCGTAGCGCAACCGTAACCTCCCCTGTGGGTCGACAGTCGAGAGTAGACTGCGCCCGGCACCCGCGCAGGCTGCCGCGGCAGCGGCGAACGATCCCACCGCACCCTGGAGGTCGATGAGGTCGAACGCCGACCACCTGAAGCAGGCGATCGATTGGGCCATCGCCGAGAATGGCCGGGCCGGCAGCAAGTTCTACGGGAAGATCGACACGGCCAGGGTCGGTGTCGGTGGCCAGTCCTGCGGTGGCGGACTCGCCACGCAGGTTGCTGCCGACCCCCGCGTCACCACGGCGGGCATGTTCAATTCCGGCAGCCGCCTGACGACCCCAATGGCCGCCCCGGGCTCGAACGCCAGTCCAGCGGAGGCAAGAGCCAGGGCACAGGCGCAGTTGGACGCCATCCACTCGTCGGTGCTCTACCTGACCGGCGACGAACGGCTGGACATCGCCTTCCCCGGCGGGCGTGACTCCTTCGACTACCTGACCAAGGTGCCCGTGTTCCGTGCCTGGGAGGACGGACTGGCGCATATCGGCACGTACGGTGCCGTTGGCGGCGGAGCCATCGGACGCATTGCGGCCAACTGGTACAGGTGGCAGCTGAAAGACGACAAGGACGCGGCGCGGATGTTCAGCGGCGCCGACTGCATCCTCTGCCGCGAGCCCACCTGGCACGTGCAGAAGAAGAACCTGAAGTAGACACGAGCGGCATTCGATGCCGAGCGTCGAGCAGTCGGGGACACTCGCGAGCTTCCTGGGAAAGTGTGGAGGCGCCGTCCGGATTTGAACCGGAGAATGGAGGTTTTGCAGACCTCTGCCTTACCACTTGGCTACGGCGCCCTGTCGGGAAGAACCACTACGCATACGGGGGGAAAAATGGAGCGGGAAACGGGATTCGAACCCGCGACTTCGACCTTGGCAAGGTCGCACTCTACCACTGAGTTATTCCCGCTCACCAACCGACCCCCTACGTTAGCACAGGCACGCGCGGCGACTCAAGATGACGCCGCGCGGTCACGAGAGTAGCCGCCACGCCAGGCCGTCGACCGCCTCGTAGTGCCGGTCGAACGACAATAACTCCGCGCCCGTTTCCATCGCCTGGGCGGCGACCCAGATGTCGTTGGTCGGAATCGGCTTGCCCCGCGCCCGGAGCGTGGCCGCAATACGGCCGAACCTGTCGGCCGTGTCCAGCGTGACCGGCACGACTTTCACGAACGGGCTGGCGATGAACGCCTCGAAGTCCTGCCTGTTCCGCTCGAAGCGGGAGCCGCAGCGAAAGCCATACAGCAGTTCCCCGGCCACGACGACCGGCACCAGGACCTCATCGGAGCGGCGCACGAGATCCGATACGTCGGGATGTCCGCGCTTCAACGCCGAATACGCGTTGGTGTCGAGCAACGCCCTCATCGCCAGAACTCCTCGTCGACGCGGTCGAAGACAGCGGTTGCCTCAAGCAGGCTTCGCGCGTCGGATTCCGACCAGGTCCCGATGAAGTCGTCGAGCGCCCCGCCTATCGCATTCGACGCGGCCGCCTCGCCGAGGCCCGCTCCTCGCCGCAGCAAGCGCAACGCCGCCTGATTCAGCGACACACCGGCCTTCCTGGCCTCGAGTTTGAGCCGCCGTTCGAGTTCGGGTTCGAAGCCCCTCAGGGTCAATTGTCGGAGTGCCACGATCAGACCCTCCTGGAATGACTCATATGACAACTCATTATGACTCATGAATGACTCCTTCTCAAGTAGATTTCATTGCCGCGAAACCAGCCCCCCGCGGTCAGCCGGCCTGAAACGCGTCGCGGATCACCTCCACCGACGGCGCCTCCCCGCGCGGACACAACACACTGACGACGTCGAACCGGCACGGCACGCCGTGGAGCCGGTGCCGGCTCAGGAAATGCTGCGCCATGAGCCCGATCCGGCGCTGCTTCCACCGCGTCACGGCCTCGGCCGGCCGGCCGTACCGGGTGGACGATCGGGCCTTCACCTCGACGAACACCACGGCGGCCCCGTCCCGGGCAACGATGTCAATTTCGCCAACTCTGGTGTGGTAACGGCGGGCGAGAATTGCGTACCCCAGTCGCACAAGTGCCTGACACGCCAGATCTTCTCCTGCTATTCCGAGGGCGACGGTTGCATCTGAACCCATGGCGGTTTCCAGCAGCAAAGCCCGGGCCAGCGAACCGCCCTGCCCTCCGGTTATAATGAACGGCTTGCGCCACTGAATGGTGGCGAGGCAGTCCCGGTCCGTCCCCCACGCCGTCGTCCGAGCTTCCATCGGAGCACGCGCCAGCACACCGGCGTCCTGCGACGCCGAGGGCTGGGCGGGGTAGACAGCCGCAAGCGTTCGGCGAGCATTCATCGCGCGCATCCGCGCGCACAGGGAGTTTCCTATGAAGGTGTTGGTGTTCGGCGGGGGCGGCAAGATGGGTTCGACGGTCGCCTTCGACCTGCTGCGCGATCCGAGTGTCACCGTGGCCGGCCTGGCCGATCGCAGTCATGGCGCCCTCGAGAACGCCCGGGCATGGCTGAAGAGTCCGAAGGTCGTCACGCACCAGGTGGACGTCAGCAAGAAGGACGAACTCACGGCGCTGATGAAGCAGTACGACGTGGGCATCAACACGCTGCCCGACCGCCGTACGAGCTACATGGTGGTGGACGCCGCGGTGCGCTGCGGCTTCAACTTCGTGGACATCCTCGAGGAATACCACCGTCGCCCGGATGCGTACGAGGTCGAGGGGCTCCTGCTGCCGCCCGGCATGACGCTGAACGAGTACGGCGACTGGATTCACGACACGGCGGTCAAGAACCGCGTGACGTTCATGGACGGCATCGGGTTCGCCCCGGGCATGAGCAACGTGACCTGCGGCGAAGGCATCCGGAAACTGGACCACGCCGAGTCGGTCGTCGCGCGCGTCGGCGGGGTGCCGGTGAAGGAAGCGGTGGCCCGCCACCCGCTTCGCTACATGATCACGTGGGCCTTCTCGCACGTCCTGCGGGAGTACGTCATCAAGGTGTGCGTCCTCCAGGACGGCAAGGTCGTCGAGGTCGATGCCTCGACCGGCCGCGAGTCGTTTACCTTCGACAAGCTGGGCAGGCACGAGGACCTCGAGTGCGCCATCACGCCCGGCATGCCGAGCTTCATCTTCACGCGTCCGACGCTGAAGGAGTTCTCCGAGAAGACCGTCCGCTGGCCGGGCCACTGGGACGGCGTCCAGACGCTCAAGGAATGCGGAATGCTCGATCTCGACCAGGTCGACGTGGGCGGCATCAAGGTCGTGCCGCGCGAGGTGCTGCTCGCCCGCATCGAACCCCGCCTTCGTGCGCAGCCTGGCGAAACGGACGTCTGTGTCATGTACAACACGGTCGTTGGCATCAAGAACGGCAAGAAGACGAAGATCTCGTACCATCTCTGGGACGAGGCCGACACGGTCAACAGCGTCTCGTCGATGGGCCGCGTCACGGGCTACAGCGCGGCGATTGCCGGTGTGATGGTCGGCAAAGGCATGATCGCCGAAAAGGGCATCGTCGCACCCGAGGATGCCATCTACGGCGCGAACTACGAGTATTTCATCAAGGAACTCGAGAAACGAAACATCAGGATTCTCGAGACGGTCGAGACGTTTGGGTAGGGACCTTCCCCACTACTTTCCACCGGGTGCCCGCGGCGGTGTCCTCGAGGACGATGCCGCGGGCGGCAAGGTCTTTCCGGATCTGATCGGCGGCGGCGAAGTCCCGCCGGGAGCGGGCAGCCCGACGCTCCTCGATCAGGCCCTCGATCTCGTCAGGCGCAACCACCGCAGTCGAGTCCTCGGCCCGGCGCAGCGAGAGCACGCCCAGAATCCGATCGGCCTGCGCAAAGGCCTCGCGAATGCCGGCCACGTCAGGCTCTCCCACGTCACCGGCGTCGATCGACGAGTTGATCGCGCGCACGAGTTCGAACAGCACGCCGAGCGCTCCAGCGGTGTTGAGATCCTGTTCGAGCATGTGGCCGAAGGAGGCCCGGGCCTGCGCGACGCGCTCGGCTGTCTGCAGATGCGCCTCCCCTCCCCGGATCGTGTCGAGGCGAGCCAGGAAGTCCACCAGCCTTTGCACGGCCTCCTCGGCCTGCTGCAGGCTCGCGAACGAGAACTTGAGCTGCTTCCGGTAGTGCGTCGAGATGTAGAGGTAGCGCAGCGCTGACGGCCGGTAGCCCCGCGCGACCAGGTCCGGCACGCTGAAGACGTTGCCGAGCGACTTCGACATCTTCTCTTCGTCGATCAGCAGGTGCTCGACGTGCACCCAGAAGCGGGAGAAGAGCTGGCGCGTGGCGCCCTCGCTCTGTGCAATCTCGTTCTCGTGATGCGGAAAGACGAGATCGATCCCGCCCGTGTGCAGATCGATGGGCGCCTCACCCAGCAGGCGAAGCGCCATGGCCGAGCACTCCAGGTGCCAGCCGGGCCGGCCGGGGCCCTGGCCGAAATCCCACGTTGGTTCGCCCGGGCGGGTCGCCTTCCACAGGACGAAGTCGCGAGCGTTCTCTTTCGCGTACGAATCCGAGTCGACGCGGGCACCGGGCTGAATGCCGGCCTGGTCCAGCCGGGCGAGCTTGCCGTAGCCGTCGAAGGTCGAAATCTTGAAGTAGATCGATCCGTCACTGCGGTACGTGTGGCCGTTCTTCTCGAGGGCGGTGATCACGTCCGTCATGGCGCGCAGGTTCGCTTCGTCCGTGGCCCGGGGATTCTCCTCGACGTCCTCCAGGCCGAGCGTCCTGGCATCC
>JAPKZP010000676.1 GCA_026393735.1 Acidobacteriota bacterium | reverse complement strand
TGACCGGCTTGGGCAGCGGGATTGCCTCAATCGCGACGGGCGGGAACCACACGTGCGCGGTGACGACCATCGGGGCCCTCAAGTGCTGGGGCTACAACTATTATGGCCAGCTCGGGAACGGGACGGACACCGACAGCCTGGTCCCCACAGGGGTCGCGGGCTTCGCGGGGTCGGACGCGCCAGGTGTACCGTCGGGGCTGATCACGTCATCGTCCGGATCGTCAGTCACCCTGTGGTGGGTCGCGCCGACCAGCGGCAGCGCACCGGACACGTACATGATCGAAGCGGGCTCCGCACCCGGATTGTCCGACCTGGCACGTGTATCTACCGGCACGGCCGCGACGACCTTTTCAGCGAGCGGCGTCGCGGCTGGTACGTATTACCTTCGCGTGCGAGCCGGCAACGCATCGGGGATCGGCGCGCCGTCCAATGAGGCTGTGCTGGTCGTCGGCGGGGGAGACGGATGCAGGGTGGCACCTGGCAGTCCGCGCAGCCTGACCGCGACGGGGTCCGGGTCATCGGTAACGCTGTCGTGGAACGCGCCGAGCGGCGGGTGCGCCCCGGACACGTACGTGATTGAGGCGGGCTCCGCACCCGGATTGTCCGACCTCGCCAACTTTTCGACCGGCACCGCCGCGACGGCTTTCTCGGCCAGTGCCGCCGCTGGTACGTACTACCTTCGCGTGCGAGCCCTAAACAGTTGGGGGATCGGCGCGCCGTCGAACGAGGTCGCACTGATCGTCGTCGGCGGACCCTGATGCATCTGGGAGGCAAGAATCGAGAAGTGACGCGACTCCGGGCCTACCCCACGTAACCGATGTTACAACTGTGTTACCCCGAATCGGGGTAATCATCGATTTGTTCGAATTGTCTAAGATTTTTGGAGCCGGCGGTCGGACTCGAACCGACGACCTGCTGATTACGAATCAGCTGCTCTACCAACTGAGCTACGCCGGCCCTTGGGGTGGGCCTCCCTGTGCGGCTCCAACCTGCACAGGGAATCATGATTCTAGCACGGCTCAACCCGAAAGCGTCCAGTCCCGCAGTCGAACCACGGACCCCGACGATGCGGTGCGAGCTGCGTACCGCCCGTCCGCCGTGACCAAGGTGCCGCCGTACTCCAGTGCCGCCGCGTGATAGGCCGCGTCGTAGAAGGTGACGCCGTGTTTCGCGCATAACGCGCACGCCCGGCCGGTGATGCGGGCCGCATCAGCCTCAGTAAGCTGGCATGCCACCAGCACGGCCAGGAGCTGGCTCGCCACGCGCGGCCGCTTCAGGGTCAGGATGTTGCCAACCTCGAAGACCCACAACGACGGGACGATCAGCTGACACCGCCCATCCAGCCACGCGGCCCGGATCTCGAAGGCCCGCGCCACGTCCTCTTCGTCGGCGGATGCCAGCACCCACTTCAGCAGGACCGAGGCGTCCGGCACGAACAGCGGTGCGGTCATCTCCGCCTCCGATCACGCCGCAGAACAGCCACAATCTCGGCGGTCGACACCGGTGACGTCTTCTTCCGCAGCCGATCCATCTCGGCGGTGAGCTGCTGGCGCCTGATGGCGAGCAGGGCCTTCCTGAGCGCGTCATTGACGACCCGGCTTCGGCGGCCGGATTCCACCAGCAGATCCATGTCGGCCTTCACGTCGTCGTCCAGGACGAAATTCACCTTAACTGGCATGTGGAATACCTTTCTCTACCACAAGTGGAGAATACCACACGCCCAGGCACAAGCCTACCGGAGGCGTACGCAGAGTCCATGCCACGCTGGACCGCGCCTGATCTCGGCCCGGTTGGGAACGCGGGTGGCGAAAACTAGCAGCCGACGTTGGACCGCAGCGGGCCGTTCTTGCGATCTTGCGAGGCGGTCCAACGCCTCGGAGCGGGTATCATCTTGATGCACGGCCGCTCGCGCGACTGTTGGAGGGAAGCAGCGATGCAAAGACGACAACTGGGACGGCAGGGACTCGTGGTGTCAGCACTCGGGCTCGGCTGCATGGGCATGAGCGAGTTCTATGCGGGGCGCGACGACGCGGAGTCGATGGCGACTCTGGAGCGCGCGCTCGAACTGGGCGTCGACTTTTTCGACACCTCCGACATGTACGGCCCGTACACGAACGAAGAACTGCTCAGCCGCTTCCTCCGCGGCAAGCGCGACCGCACCGTCATCGCGACCAAGTTCGCCGGGACGTCCCCATCGAGGAGACGGTAGGGGCGATGGCCGAGTTGGTGACAGCAGGGAAGGTCCGTTACCTCGGGCTGTCGGAAGCGGCTCCCGCGACGATCCGGCGCGCGCACGCGGTGCACCCGATCTCGGCGCTGCAGACGGAATACTCCCTGTGGAGCCGCGAGCCGGAAGACGAGATCCTGCCGACGCTGCGCGAACTCGGCATCGGCTTCGTGCCTTACAGCCCGCTCGGCCGCGGGTTTCTGACGGGACGATTCAAGTCGCTGGCGGACGTGCCTGAAGGCGACTACAGGCACAATGCGCCCCGCTTCCAGGGCGAGAACTTCGAGAAGAACTTCGAGCTGGTCGACCGCATCCACCAGATCGCACGCGAGAAGAAGTGCACGGCGAGCCAGCTCGCGCTCGCATGGGTCCTCGAGCAGGGCGACGACATGGCGCCGATTCCGGGCACCAAGCGCCGCACCTACCTGGAAGAGAACATCGGCGCGGTCAGCGTGCAGCTCACGCCCGAGGAGCTGCGCCGAATCGATGAGATTGCGCCAAAGGGTGTGGCCGCCGGCGATCGCTACCCGGGACAGGGGATGGCGACGGTCAACAGGTAGCGCTGACGGGCGAGGGCGTGATCCCGGGAGGTGTATACTCGGGCCGTCGCGCGGCGGCACACGGTTCCAAGACCGGCTCTCGCGGTGGAAGCGGGCCGCAGCACGCAGGTCCTGAAGCCGTCTCCAGTGACGCCCCGTCTTCGGTCACCAGCCTCCCGCGGAGTCGAACCGTGCCCAGTGCGGGTTCGGACCCGGTGGATCGGCGTGCCGCTTCGGTCCCCACAGGGACGACCCCTGCTCGGCCGCCGGCCGACGCGATGCCCCTGTCTGACGAAGTCCGCGACGCCCTCGATATCATCGATACCCAGGTGGCGGCATTCCTGCCGCACGATGACCGCGTCGCCTCGGCGTGCCGGACGTTGCGCGCGCAGGTGCCGGGGACGGTTGCCTGCTCGGCGATCCCATGGCTCCCCCGGCTGCTGCCGCTGCCCGCGCAGCGCGTCGGGACAGTCATCGCGCCGATCTTCGACCTGCTCGAGGCGATTGCCGCAGGCGCGCGTGACCCCTGGCCGGTCATCGCCGCGATGCTGGCCGCACGCGACTCGGCCCTCCAGCGCCGCGCCCTCGACGCGCTCGTGCGGGCGTGCGCGTCCGGCGTCCTGCGGCTCACCCCCGAGATAACCGGCACGCTGGCGGATCGCGTCGACGACGAAGGCAGCGCGATCGCCGACGATGCGGCAGTCCAGCAGGTTGGCCTGGTCCTCGACGCCACGGCGGCCGAATCGCTCTTCGAACACGGCGGCACATGGAACGCGCGGCGCCTTGGGGCGCGCGTGCTCGACCTCGGCGGGAGCCCGCCAGACCCGGCGTTGATGGCACGCATTCTCGGCGCCGGCGCCGTCGCGATGCTCGGACGCTACCTGGCGTTCACGCGCGCCACACACCAGGACGTGCTCGACATCCAGCCGCTTGCCGCCGATCCAGCCGCCCTCGACTCCTTCCGCCGGGCCGAACAGGTATGCGGCCGGCGGACACTGCGCGAAGTGGTGGCCGCCCTTGGCTGGCGCCGCCTGAACCTTGGGATCGAGGTGCACCCGCTCGTCGGGGTGTCGGTCTCCGGCGGATTCCCTCTCGTGCTCGCCCCGGTCGAGGCGCGGCTCTTCGACGGCTGTCCGGATGTGCGCCGCGCGTTCGACCGCACGCTGGTCGTCGCGGTGGGCGCTCGCCCGGAAGACAGCCGGGTTGCGGCCAAGAGCGACGCGGTCACAAGGTTCCGCGCGTACAACGTCGTCCACGCGGAAGTGCTGGCCGACATCCTCGACGTGGCGCCGCTCGACCGATCGAAACTGCGCCGCATCCTGACTCGCATGGATCGCCTGGTGGAGGACTTCGCGGCGCTTTTCGGGGGCACGGCCGACCGTGGGTCCCGGGACGAAGCGGCGGCCCTCGTCCGCGTGCACGCGGACCTCGCGGCCCGCATCGATCGCGCGCTGGCTGGCACGTCGGCGGACCTGCTGCCGCTGGACGTCTGCCGCCTGGTGCAGCCCTTCGAGGATCCGACGGC
>JAPKZP010000117.1 GCA_026393735.1 Acidobacteriota bacterium | reverse complement strand
CGCGCAGATATCGGGCACGGTCATCCTCGTCCCGCTGGTGAACGTCGCGTCCTTCGAGCAGAAGATCGCGCACGTCAACCCGGTCGACAACAAGAGCATGAACCGGTTCTATCCGGGCAGGATGGACGGGACCCAGACCGAGCGGGCGTCGTTCCTGATGACCAGGGAGGTCGTCGATCAGTGCGACCACCTGATCGACCTGCACGGCGGCGATCTCGACGAGAGCCTGCGGCCGTACTCCTACTGGACCGTGACCGGCAACGCCGCGCAGGACAACATCTCGAAGGACATGGTGCTGGCCTTCGGGCTCGACCACATCATCATTTCGGCCGACCGGCCGAAGGACCCCGCGGCTTCGCGGTACCTCGAGAACACCGCGAGCACGCGCGGCAAACCCTCCGTCACGGCGGAGGCCGGCCACGCAGGAACCACCGAGACCGACGACATCGCGGTCCTCGCCAGCGGCTGCGTCAACGTCATGCGCTACCTGCACATGCTGCCCGGGGCGCCGGCCGTCATCGAGAACCCGGTCTGGATTGAGAAGGCCATCGCCGTGCCGAGCGAGCAGACGGGGATGTTCTTTCCGCTCGTGAAGCGCGGCACCTACATCCTGTCTGGCATGAAGATCGGCTACGTCACCGACTACGTGGGCAAGGTGATCTACGAAGCGCGGGCCCCGGAATCGGGCGTCGTGCTCTTCATCCGCGCCGTGCCATCCATGACGAAAGGCGAGACCGTCGTCAGCATCGGGGTTGTGCGGAAGTAGGAGCTACTTCCGCGCGTAGACGACCTTGCCGTCGAAGATCGTCACGTCGACGACGGCGTCGAGGAACCGCCCGGACGGCTGGGCAAACACGTCCTTCGAGAGAATGACGATGTCGGCCACCAGGCCGGGTGCGAGGCGGCCCTTCTTGCGTTCCTCGAACGAGGCGTACGCCCCCGCGCTCGTCATCGCCTCGATCGCGGTCTCGAGGCTGATCTTCTGCTCGGGCAGCCATCCGTCCTTCGGCTGCCCCTCGGGCGTCCGCCGCGTGACGGCCATGTTGATCTCGAGCCGCGGGTCGAGCGCCACCACCGGCCAGTCGCTGCCGAACACCTGCCGCGCACCCGCATCCTGAAGGGTCTTCGAGATCCAGCCCCGGGCCGACCGTTCGGGACCGATGTTTGCCGTCCAGACGTCGAGCTGCGCCGGGCTCGGGTTCGCGTGGAACGGCATGTAGGACACGATGACGTTCAGCGGGCCAAAGCGCGGGATGTCCGCCGGATCAATCGTCTCGGCGTGCTCGACACGGTGGCGCCGTCCGCGCGCGGGCGCCGGGTTCACCTGCGCCGCCTTCTCGTACGCGTCGAGTGTCATGCGCACGGCGCCGTCGCCGATGGCGTGTGTCAGCACCTGCCATCCGCGCCGGTCCATCAGGGAGACGATGCGCGCGAGCTCTTCCGGCGAGTAGTCCGCATGACCCGTCGTCGGCTTGTTGCTGTACGGCGCGAGCATCGCGGCCGTGTGCGCCTCGATGACGCCGTCCGCAAAGATCTTGACCGCGCCGACGTTCAGCAGCGGGTTCGCCGCGTACGCCTGCCGCAACGCGCCGAACCGGTCGGCGTCGGCCTCGGTCATCTTCTCCGTGACGTCCAGCGCAGCGTAGATGCGGACCTTGAGGTCGCCGGCGCGCCGCACCTCGTCGAACTGCTCGAGTCCCTCGGCATCGGTCCCCGCCTCGTGCACGCTCGTGATGCCGAATCGGCTGGCCTCCGACACCGCGTTTCGGATCGCGCGCAGGCGGTCGTCGCGCGTCGGCTGGGGCAGGACCTTCGACATGAGGCCCTTTGCGGATTCCTTCAGCACGCCCGTCGGCTCGCCCGTCTTCGCGTCCTTGACGACCACTCCGCCGGGCGGGTCCGGTGTCTTCGCCGTGATGCCGGCGAGCTGGAGCGCCCGTGTGTTGGCCCACCCGGTGTGGCCGTCGTAGCACGTCATGTACGCCGGGCGATCGGGCACGAGCGCGTCGAGCTGCTGCCGCGTGGGCAGCCCGCCGGGGAACGGCGAGTAGTACCATCCCCGGCCGAGCACCCACGCGCGGTCGGGATTCGCCGCCGCGAACTCGCCGATCTTCTTCTGGATGGCTTCGAGGGTTTCCGCATCGAGGAGATTGACGCGATCCATCGCGAGGCCGCCGCTCACGAAGTGGACATGCGCGTCGGTGAATCCCGGCAGCACCGTCCCGCCATGCGCGTCGATCGTCAACGTCGTCCGGCGGACGAGCCGCTTGATCTCGCGGTTCGTGCCGACGCGCAGAATCTCGTTGCCGCGGACGGCGACGGCCTCCGCAACAGGCTGGCCGGCGCCCGTGAACACCCGGCCGTTCAGCACCACGAGGTCGACGGGCTCGGTCCGTTCATCGCGCTGCGCGCCGACGATGAGACCCGCCACGACGCTGGCGGCGACGATGAGTACCACGATGATCGTGGCGAGACGCGTTTCCACGAATCCTCTCCCGACGAAGCGCAGCCGCAGGTCGATCGGGCGACCGCAGGTCTGGGTGATGTCGGGATTGTAGCAGGAAGCCGGGCCCCGCATCGGTGTACAGTGGAAGAGACCGATGCACACACGAACCCTTGCGCTGTTCGATCTCGACGAAACGCTCCTGGCCGGAGACAGTGACTACGAATGGGGACAGTTCCTCGTTGACGAAGGGGTGCTCGACCGATCCGTCTACGAGGCGCGCAACAAGGAGTTCTACGAACGCTACCGCGCCGGCACGCTCGATCTGCAGGAGTTTCTCGATTTCCAGCTGAAGCCCCTCTCCTGGTTCTCGCGGGAGAAGCTCGATGCCTGGCACCGCGGCTTCATGGCGACGCGGATCCTTCCTATCATCCGGCCGGGTGCCCGTGCCCTGCTCGATCGGCATCGCGACGACGTGCGGGTCATCATCACCGCGACGAACCGGTTCGTCACCGAGCCGATCGCCCAGGCGCTGGGCGTCACGAACCTTGTCGCGACGGAGTTGGAAGCCTTGGACGGACGCTACACCGGACGCCCGCGGGGCACACCGTGCTTCCGCGAGGGCAAGGTCCAGCGCCTCGGCGAGTGGCTGGCGGAACGCGGCGAGCGCCTGGCCGACTACGAGCAGAGCTGGTTCTACAGCGATTCGATGAACGACGCACCGCTGCTGTCGCTCGTGACAAACCCGGTTGCCGTGCATCCCGACGACCGCCTCCGCGCCCGCGCGGAGCAGGCCGGCTGGCCCGTCATCTCCCTCGACTGACCCCTTCGAAACCAGGGCTCACTTGAGTTGGTTACAGTTGCTGGTGTGGCGCAGGGGCTTCAGCCCTACGGTAGTGGTCTAGTGTGAATCTTCCGGTTCGCCGAATGGCATGGGACTTGTCTCTCTGACCTTCGGCTGTGCCTTTGGCGCTCGCTTGAAGGTGACGCTGGTCTGTGCGGGCGGCCGGTCAATGGTCTTTCCCGTAAGCAAGTCCTCAACCGTGAGGACTTGCAGACGAGCGTGCTTACCCCACGGGGACGTGTAGAATCCCGCGCCGGCACACTCCTTCCGCATGCGTCCAGTCGGGTCGTTCATGCAGATCAGGACACCTATCTCAGCGTTCTCGCGCTCGATGACCCCTCGAAGCTCGTGAAGCTGCGCGACGCCGACGTGGCCCGCCTTCACCGAGAGGATGATCTGCTTCGTCTTCGCGCTGTCGCCATCGTGGAAGTAGATGCGTCCGTCGATCCCCTTGTCCGCGCCCTTCTTGCCTTCCACCGGGCGCGCACCGACCAACCCGAGCGCCCACCATTGGAACTGGTACGGGTCGTCTTGGGCCAACTCCTGCGCGTCGGGCAGGGACACCGGCTCACCGACAACCTCGTACTTGCACCTGGTCCCGAAGGTGTCCGCCAGCCGATGCCTGATGAGCGTGATGGCGAGGTGCGTGATGTCAACGCCGATCCACGGGCGCTTGAGCCTCTGCGCCGCGGCGATGGTCGTGCCGCAACCGCAGAAGGGATCGAGCACCACGTCACCTTCGTTGCTGCTGGTGGCCACAATCCTCTCCAGAAGCGCCACCGGCTTCTGTGTCGGATAACCGAGCCTCTCGGCGGACAGGTTGTGCATGATCTTCACGTCGGTCCAGATGTCACCAAGCGGCACTCCGGGTAAGTCCTCAGGGTACAATTTCAGGCGTGGCATCCCTCCCTGCTTCTTGGGCCAATGAATCCGTCCCGTCGCTTCGAGGCCGTCCATGTGTTCCTTTGTCATGGCCCAGCAGCGAGAGGCCGGAGGCGTGATGCCATTCCACGTGTAGATCTGCCCGCTCGACGCACGATCCAT
Source organism: Acidobacteriota bacterium (assembly GCA_026393735.1). Lineage (GTDB taxonomy): Bacteria > Acidobacteriota > Vicinamibacteria > Vicinamibacterales > JAKQTR01 > JAKQTR01. Next base: position 7,748 of record JAPKZP010000117.1, on the reverse strand, counting down.
TCCTGCCGTCAGGTCACGCCGCGCGTACCGGCGACCTTCTGCATCGACTTGATCAAAGAACGTATCTAAGTACTCCTGGTCGTACGGCATGTACTGCTGGTTCCATGTCCACTTGCCTCCCTTGGTATAGAACAACAGGCGGTCCTGGATGATGCCGTAGCGTTGGAGGACATTCGCGTGGGACGAGGTGCGCTTCCAGACGACCTCGTTCCTGAACTGCTGCGGCCCAAAGACCGCGTCCAGTAACATCTTCAGGTAGTGCGCTGAGGTTGGGTCACAGTGGAGATATAAGCTGCCTGCGGGCTTCATTACGCGCCGCAGTTCCAAGAGCCGGGGTGCCATCATGGCGAGGTACGCCATCATGTTGCTGTCGCCGAGGAACGTCCGAAACGCCTGCATCGCCTCGGAGACCTTGCCTCCGACCTCGATTACCTCCTGACAGGCCCGCGCCGCCGACTCGTCCCATTCCCACGTGTCCTCAAACGCCTTGATCTGCGACGCGGCCTTGGTGCCGTCGTGCTCGGCGAACAGGACGTTGTAGTTGGCGTTGGAGTTGAACGGCGGATCAAGGTAGACGAGATCGACGCTCTCGCTATCGATGTGCCGCCGGAGCACGTCCAGGTTGTCGCCGTAGTAGAGGCGGTTCATGGTGGGCCGATTGTAGCCCGAGTCAGGCGCGGTCAAGCAGGCCGACGATTTCATCTGCCGTCAGGGTCAAGACGCGAGAAATCGAAACTAGACCGCCACCGGGAGAACACGGTGTTTTAGATCTGACCCCAAAACAGCGATAATTAGAGTCTATCGGCCCGACAATCAGGAGACCGCCCCCGATGGCCTGTCCGGTCTGTGGCAGCACAGATCCCGCGCGCGACGGCAACTGCCCAGGATGCGGAGCTTCGTTCGATGGCGCCACCGTGTACCCTGGCGCCACGGCGGACGGCCAGGCCACCGGTGACTTCGGCCGACAGTTGCCGCAACCCGGCGACGGGGCGACCATCCTGCCGGGAACCGGCGGGCAGACGTACGTGCCCGCGCCGACGCCGCGCCCCGGCACGAGTGCGCCGCACGCGCCGGTGGGCCACCATGCCGGGCCGCTCGGCGTGGGCCAGGACTTCGGCAACCGCTACCACATCCTCAAGGAACTCGGCGTCGGGGGAATGGGCGCGGTCTACCAGGCATGGGATGCCGAACTCGGCGTGGCCGTGGCCGTCAAGGTCATCCGGCCCGAGGCACTGAAGGACCCGCACGAAGCCCAGGAACTGGAGCGCCGCTTCAAGCGCGAGTTGCTGCTCGCCCGCCAGGTCACGCACAAGAGCGTGGTCCGCATTCACGATCTGGGCGAAATCCAGGGCATCAAGTACATCACGATGTCCTTCGTCGACGGGGAGGACCTGGCCACGCTGCTGAAGCGCGATGGCAAGGTACCGCTGCCGCGGGTGCTGCGCATCGCGAAGCAGGTGGTCTCCGGGATGCAGGCCGCGCACGAGGCGGGCGTGGTGCACCGCGACCTCAAGCCCGCCAACATCATGCTCGACCACGAGGACAATGCGCTGATCATGGACTTCGGGATCGCGCTGTCGTCGGGCAAGGGCGGCAAGGACGCGCCTCCAGCGGCGTCTGCGGCTCCTTCATCGACCCCGGTGGTGCCGCCATTGATGGCCGACGCCACTGCCACGGTCTTCGCGGCCCCCGCGGCGGTGAAGCCTGACCACATGAAGGCCTCCCGCAGCGGCACGATTCTCAGCACCAAGTCCGGCGGCATCGTCGGCACCCTCGAATACATGGCGCCCGAGCAGTCGAAGGGCGAGGCTGTCGACCAGCGCACGGACATCTACGCATTCGGACTGATTCTCTCGGACCTGATCCTCGGATCGCGCACGGTGCCCGAGGGATCCACGCCGTGGCGCGAACTGACGGAACGGATCGCGAAAGCTCCGCTCCCGCTTCGCAGCCGTGAGCCGGGCCTGCCTGAAGCGGTCGACGCCATCGTGACGAAGTGTCTCCAGATCAGCCCGTCCGAGCGCTTCCAGACCACCGCGGAGCTTACGGCAGCGCTGAACCGGCTCGACGATGAGGGGAACCTGGTCCCCGAGCCGGTGGTGAAGCGCTTCACGCCGCGCATCGCCGCCGCCGCCGCCGTCATCGTCGCGATGCTGGTCGGCGGGACGTACTGGATGGCGCGCGGCCCGGCCGCGCCGCCGAAGCCGCCCGACCCGGTGTCCGTGCTGATTGCCGACTTCGCGAACAACGCCCAGGACCCCGTGTTCGACGGCCTGATCGAACAGGCGCTGGCCGTGGGCGTCGAGGGCGCGTCGTTCGTGAGCGCGTACCCCAGGCGCGACGCGATCCGCCTGGCCGGCCAGATCAAGCCGGGCGGTCATCTCGATGCGCCGACGGCGACGCTTGTCGCATTGAGAGAAGGCGTGGATCGCGTCATCACCGGGGCCATCGACAAGACCGGAAGCGGCTACACGCTCTCCGTTCGCGTGGTCACGCCATCCGACAACAAGGTGGTGTTCTCCTCCAACGCCAGCGCGGCGGGCAAGGACGCCGTCCTGGGCGCGGTCGGCACGATGGCCGCGAGCATCCGCGCGGGGCTCGGCGACCGGACGGCGACCAGCGACAAGGCCAAGAACGAAGAGACGTTCACGGCCGCCTCGCTCGAGGCCGCGCGTGCGTACGCGAGCGGTCAGGAATTCCAGTGGGCCGGCAAGTACGACGACGCCCTCAAGTCGTACCAGCAGGCAGCGACGCTCGATCCGACGATGGGGCGGGCGTACTCCGGGATGGGCGCGACGGCGAGCAGTCTCGGCCGGCGCCAGGACGCGGAGGAGTTCTACAAGCAGGCGCTCGCGCGCACCGGCCGCATGACCGATCGCGAGAAGTACCGCACGCGGAGCGGCTACTACCTGCTGACGCGCAATACCGACAAGGCGCGCGAGGAACTGCAGGCGCTGCTGAAGCAGTTCCCCACCGACAGCGCGGCCTTGAGCAACCTTGCGCTGACCGAGTTCTATCGCCGCGACATGCCGCATGCCCTCGAGCTCGGGCGCAAGGCGTCGGCGGTGTTTCCGAACTCCGTGTTCCGGAAGAACAACGCGGCGCTCTACGCGATGTATGCAGGCGACTTTCCGCTGGCGGAGAAGGAAGCCGCGGGCGTGATCAAGCTGAACGCGGAGTTCGCAAAGGCCTACGTCGCCATGGGCCTGTCGCAGCTCGCGCAGGAACGCCCGGCGGATGCGGAGCAGACGTACAGGAAACTCGACGCGTTGACCGGTTCGGCGAGGTGGTTCGGCGCGAACGGCCTGGTGGACCTCGCGATGTACCAGGGACGCCTGGCTGACGCGGCGGCCATTCTCGAACCTGCGATCAAGGAAGAGAAGGACGTCTCACGGCAGGCTAGGCTCATCGTCACGCTTGCCGACGTACGCGCGCTCCAGGGCCGGAGCGCGCTTGCGGTGCAGCTCGCCACGCAGGCGCTCGCGAAGAGTTCGGACGAGGGCATCACGTTCCTGGCGGGGCGCGTGCTGTCAGAGGCCAAGGCGCTGGAACTCGTCGGCAAGCTGCTGCAACGTCTCGACGCGGAGTCCCTGGCCTACGCGCGGGTGCTCGAAGGCGAGATCGCGCTGAAGACCGGCGATCCGCGGAAAGCGATTCAGTTCTTCAAGACCGCCCAGCAGTTCGCGGACTCCTGGCTTGGGCGCTTCGGACTCGGACGCGCCTACCTGGCGGCGGGGGCGACGGCCGAAGCCGACTCGGAATTCGATCTCTGCCTGAAGCGGCGCGGCGAAGCGACCGCCGTGCTCCTGGACGATGTGCCGACGTTCCACCTGTTCGCGCCGATCGAGTACTACGAGGGTCGCGTGCACGAGGCCCTCGGGAGCCCCGATGCCGCAGACTTCTACAGGACCTTCATCGCCACGAAGCAGAACGGCGACGAGCAGGGGCTCGTGGCCGATGCCCGCAAGCGCCTCACCGCCAAGTAGTCTCCTTCGCGGGCGCGCGCAAGAAATCCAGCGCGCGAGAAATTCCTTTCAGGACGAGCCGCGGCGCATTACTATCGACCGCAACTTCGCAAAGACGACTCGCGCCTCGTGACCCGGGGGCGGCCTGCCAGCCCGCCTGGATCGCAATCGCGATGTCGAGTTCGCCACGATGACCTTCCTGCCGGCCGTCGTCGCCTCGCGGTTTCGTGTCTTCACCGTCCTGGTGACGGGCGTGCTGATCCTTGCCGCCTTCAATCTCGGTTTCCGCCTCGACCGCGAGTTCGTCGGCGAGTGGGACGAGTCTCTCTATGCGACCACTGCCTGGGAGATGCACAAGACCGGAGAATGGATCGCAACGACGTTCCACGGGGTGCTGGATTACTACAACAGCAAGCCCCCGCTGAACGCGTGGCTGATCGTGCTGTCGTTCAAGACGCTCGGCGTCAATCTGATCGCGCTCCGTCTGTCCGCTGTGGTGGCGGCATGGCTGACCATCGCCGTGCTCGTCTGCTGGGTATGGAAGCACATCGGCAACACGACAGCCGTGATGTCGGGGCTCGTTCTTGCGACGACCTTCGGCTTGTTCTACCCGCATGCAGGCCGCAGCGCCAACACGGATGCCGTATTCACCCTGCTGGTTGTGCTCACGGTCGTCGCCTTGTGGAGTGCACAGCACCGACCCTGGCGCCTGATGTGGCTGGGGCCGATCCTGGCCGCCGTGTTCATGCTGCGTGGAATGGGAATCCTGATGCCGCTCGCCATCGTCACGGTTTACGAGGTCGTGACGTTTGGCATCAGGCGACGCGGCCGGTGGGTGCCGACCGTTGCTGCGACCATGCTTCTCCTGCTGCCGGTGGCCGCCTGGACTGCGGCGCGGTGGCGGATCGACCAGGCGGAGTTCTTGAAGCGCGTGTTCTGGTACGACTTCGTTGCGCGCAGCGTTTCCACGATCGAGGACCATCCGGGATCGGTCTTCTATTACCTGAACATCCTGCAGAAGCACCAGTACGACTGGATCGCCGCCGCCGTGCTGGCCTGGCTCCTCTTCCCGGTTGCGTGGGCGAAGGTGCGGGAACTCGTGCGGATTCGGCGCGGCGACGAGACCACGCGCACGCTGCTGATCGTCTGGGCTCTCGTGGCCCTGGGCATTCCGACGCTGATGCGCACGAAACTGGCGTGGTACCTCCACCCGTTCTACCCGGTCTTTGCCATCGGCGTGGGTGCGGTGCTCGCGCAGGCGTGGGGACGTGCCGCCGCGCAGGCGGGCGGATGGCGCTCGCGGCGATCAGTTGCCCTTGCGGCGGTCCTGGTGCTGGCGCTTGGCGTCGCCGAGGGCAAGCTCATCTGGTATTCGTATCACCACCGCGACCTGGCGAGTTCGACCCAGGGCGTGCTGCTGTCGGCGCAGGACGATCTTCGCGGGCGGTCCGTGTTCCGCCGCCGATGGGACCGAGCCGAGATGTTCGTGATCCAGGCCTTGATCGGCGCGAAGTACGGCCTGGCCGTGAACGAGGCCGATTTTCTACGGAACAGCCGTCCCGGTGATTGCCTGATGTCGTCGAAGGCGCTTCACAATCCCGCGCTCCTTCTCCTGCGACACGTAGGACTTCACTACCTCTACAAGCGAACGGAGTAGGCGCCGCAGCAACACGACCGGCCGCACAGACGAACGGCGACTGGCAGGCCCTGACGGCCGAACCCGTCGCCGAGGAGCCCCTCGTCCAGCCTCAGTCTTGCCGTCGATCCCGGCGGGATCCTCCCCCACGCGGTCACGCAGCATTCCAAGGAACGTGGTGAGATCGCGTGGACCGTCGGTGGCAGCCGCGTAGACACGCTTCATGTCGAGCGTCTCGTAGGCGTGGGCGATGGTATTTCGAAACCCCGAGGCCTTCACCAGGCGGTCCGACGAGGCGGAGTCCAGAAAACCCGCAGCTTCGAGCCGGCGAAACGCGTCGCCGTACCCGCTTGGCGTGCCGAGATTGAAGTGGATGCACGCGCCGAGCGCCAGGTCGATCACGATTTGCGTCGCTTGCCACAGATGCAGAATCACCGCGTCTGAAGCGTCCGAGAGCGGCAGCAGGGCCGACGCGTCTGCGGGCAACCGATCGGCGACGCGCCTCAGGTGCCGCTGCACCGCCTGGGTCTTCTCCGCCAGGATGTCGAGATCCAGCGCGCTCATGGACCGAGTTCCTGCAGGAGACCTGCGTATGCGCGACGGAGCACCGGCCCGGCATCGCACCAGAACGACACGGCGTCAGTCCAGAACCTGCTCCATTCGTCAGGGGCTCGCGCAAAGATGAGCCTGCCGTCCTGCGCGACCCGGTACCGAAGCTGCCCGCTCGCGCGTGCCAGATCGACGAGATCGATGCGGTCGGCAGCAAGACGCACGGTCAGCCGCGCAAGCAGGGCGTCGGCATCGTACCCGGGATCCGCCAGGACGCCGACGTCCCAATCGGAGGACGCGACGGCATCGCCGCGCGCGCGCGAGCCGAACACCACGATCAGCCGAACACGAAGGTCCGGAGCGATCCTTCGGAATTCGTCTCGGAGTCGATCGATGTCAACATCGGTCACGCGCGTATTCTAACTCGGCCTGACACGGTTCGATGCGGGACCTTCGCGCCGTGCCCCCAGGCCCGACGGCCCTGGGCTGGACACATCCGGCATGGTGGGCCCGCGTACGCAACAACACGGCGGATGCGGCCCGCTGCCAAGCAGGACCAGGAACCCCTCCCCAGCCTTGATCGTCGCAGGCAAAGCCCACGGGTTCGTCGATCAATGCGGCGGCGCTGCAACCCACGACACCGTGGCGATGAAACCGCCGCTGTTGTCGGGGAAGTAGTCGTCGTTCACGCCGAACTCGAGGAGCCCCGGGCTCGTGGCGGTGAGCACCGTCGGACCTGCCCCCACGAGCTGCCACGGACCCCCGCCAATCCGGGCCACGAGGGCCAGCGGCGACAAATCAGGGGCCAGGCATCCGGAGTTGCACGTGCCGCCGTCTCCGGCCGGCCCGTTGGGAAGCGCCCCAGTCGCTCTGGTCACCATCCCGGCGGCCGTGACGACGACCTGTTGACCCGCAGCCAGCGTGCCACCGAAGACCCTGACGGGCCGAGGGATCGAGTAGGCGTCGAGCTCGGTGCCGCCCGCAGTGCCGCGGACGTTGACCGCGAACTGTGGCGTGCCTCCCACCTTGACGCCGAAGGTTCCCTGAAGGATATAGCTGCCGTCGTAGTGGCTGCCGCGGAGCCTGAATCCGTAGGTATCTCCAGCCTGCACGGCCACCGACGTCGCCCCCGCGTACTCGAACATGAGGGACGGCGGGACGCAGCACGGCCACGCGCCGTCGTTGACGAGCGTCGCCACCGAGACGTCGGCTCCGCCACGGTTGACGAAGACATCGAGACCGGTCGCGGCCATGAAGTACGGGCCATGGCCGCCGCTCCAGGCGAAGGTGAGATTCACCGTCTCGGTCGCCGGCGCGACGGTCGAGAAGCTCCAGTTGCCGGAGAACACCGGGTATCCGTTGGCCTGGTACTGCATCTGAGGCTGGCCGGTTGCCGTTCCGTCATTCAGAATCGTTACTACGCCCGATCCGGTCCCGGACCACGCCGTGCCGGGCGAGGATGTCCCCGCGCTGACCGGAATGCTGTTGCTGAGCGGGCTCGTGTTCGTCCCGACCGCGACCCGGATCTGCAGGGTCCACGATCCGCCCTCGATGAACGTCGGCGCGCTGGTCGCCGTGCAAACCCAGCCACCGGAGCC
>JAPKZP010000259.1 GCA_026393735.1 Acidobacteriota bacterium | reverse complement strand
TACGTTGGCCGTGAACCCGCCGTGGCTACCAAGCGCCTTCGTGTAGCCGCCGTTGATGTCCAGGCCTTCCGAACCGAGCTTGCCGACGTTCTGATTCGTCGTGATGATGTAGCCGTCGTTCGTAGCCCACGTCGAACCGAACCGGTCACGGTGTACCAGACCGCAGAACATGGCGAGGCCGGTCTTCGCGCACTGGTTCTGGATGTCGTTCGACGTCAGGGTGCCGATGGTGTTGTTGATCTTGATGTTGTAGTAGTCGAGCGCGAGGGTGATGCCCGTGCCCTTCGGCATGAGCACCAGCCCGACGGTATAGGTGTCGGCGGTCTCGGGAGTCAGCTCGGCATTGCCGCCGCCGATCGTGTTGTACTGCTGGGCCGGGTTTGGCGGAACGAATCCGTACTGGGAAGCAGGCACGCCCATCTGGGCGCACTGTGCCTGTGTCGCCGACGGAGCCGAGCCCGCGCAGATGTCCTGGTTGCCGCCCAGACCGAGTCCCTGCGGCGTATACAGCTCGACGATGTTCGGCGAGCGGGACGCACGGTTGAAGCCCACACGGACCTTGAAGTCGCTGGTCGGTGCCCAGGATCCCTGCACCTTGTACGTATTGGAATTCCCGGTGCTGCTGTAGTTGGACGCGCGGTAGCCGAGCTCGATGCTCAGGTCCTTGGCTCCCTTGACGTCCTGGACGACGGGAATCAGCCCCTCGACGAAGAACTCCTTCACGTTGTAGTTGCCTTCAACCGGGAGCGTCGGACCGCCTGAACCGGCGCCGAGGGCTTCAATGAACGCCTGGTCGGGACGGACAGACAGGAATTCCGACCGGTACTCGAAGCCGAACGCGGCCTTGATGGCCTCGGTCGCGCTGGGGAAGATCCAGCCGTAGTCCTTGAAGTCGCCGGTCAGCTTCCCGTTCAACATCCGAGTCCTGGTGGCGTTGGTCTGGGACTCGCTCAACTGAAGGAACGTGAGCGCTTCCTGCGTCACGCTGTCCTTCTTGAAGATGTTCCACGGAACGCAACTCGGATTGCCGGACAGGCAATACCAGGAGCTCGGATTGCCCGGGGTGCCTCCCACGAGCAGCGAATCCTGGATGTTGTTGGCGTTGAGGTCGTTGGCGTACGAACGCGGGATGCTCAGCTCATGCTGAAGGCCGAACACGTCGTACTTCCAGACGTTGTTAATATCGCCCTTCAGGCCGCCGGTGACGCGGAGGGACGTGTGACGGAGCCGGTCGATCCGGCCGCCACCTTCGACGTTGCGCCGGTAGATGATGACGGTCGCAATGTCGTTCGGCCCGTAGCCCATGTTCGTGCACAGGAGCTGCTTCTGCTGGGCGCTGAGCATCGGGTTGTTGCAGTTGAGCTCCTGGGTGTTGCCGAAGTCCCCAGACGGCGCGATCTGCGCGTCGGTGGTGTCATCCATGAACATGACCTCACCGTAGGCCTGGACCTTCTTGCTCCAGTTGTAGTTCAGGAACCCTCCGGCGGAGAGTCTCTGGTCCGGACGCTGCATGTAGTTGTAGGGCGCGTAGTTGAAGACGTCCGCTGACGTGCGCGGCCTGAGCTGATCGCCGTTGGGCGAAGTCAGGTCCAGCACGTAGTCCTTGGAGGCGGAGCCGACCGCGGGATACACCAGGAACCGACCCGCCGGCCACGTGCCCGAACCGCCGCACGTCGGGCCGTTCATCGTCATGCCCCCGAGGACGGAGCAGTTCGTGTAGTCGCGCTGATCCTTCTGCATCGCGGCGGTGTAGCGGTAGTCGACGTAGAGAGTCGCGTGGCCCTTGTCCCCGAACTTGCCGCCGAGGGCCGCGTTGAATTCCGCCGGCGCGTAATTCCAGACCACGCCCTTCGGAACCGCGAAATTCTTGGCGGCGTTGATCGACTGCGCCAGAGCGTTGCGGTTATTGTGCTCGTAGCCGGAGAACTGCACGCCGCCCCGGAAGCCCTCGAATTCCTTGTCCAGGACGAAGTTCACGACGCCGGCGACGGCGTCGGCGCCGTAGACAGACGACGCGCCACCGGTCAGGACGTCGACGCGCTTCACCAGCGCGGACGGGATGAAGTTCAGGTCAGGCGCAATGGCGCCCGTGTCACCCGCGCCCATCCGGCGGCCGTCGAGCAGGACCAGCGTACGGTTCGTGCCGAGGTAGCGCAGGTCCACCGTCGCGGTTCCCGACGAACCGTTCGACACCGTGGAGTTCTGTGCGGCGAAGACCTGCGGCAGGGCCTGCAGGAGGTCCTCCATGCGGGTCATGCCTCGATACGTCAGCTCTTCGACATCCAGCGTCGTGACCGGGCTCATCGCCTCCAGTGTCGGGCGAGGAATGAGGGAGCCCGTCACCTGGACCGACTCGGCCTGGGCGGCGATCTGGAGCTTGAGATCCAATGTGACGGGACTGCCGGCGGCCACCGTCACCATGTTCGTCTGCTTGTTGAAGCCTGCCAGTTCGACCGTGACCTCGTACGCGCCGGGCGCGACGTCGGCGAACACATAGCGGCCCGTAGCGTCGGTGACCGTCGAGCTACCAGCGGCGCCCGCCGCCTTGAGCGTAACCGTCACACCGGGCAACACCGCGCCGCTCGCGTCGGTGATGACACCTGTGACGCGGCCGGTCCCTGTCTGGGCTGCGCCTGCGAGCGGCAGCAACAGAACCATGAGAGCAGCCATGAACCATGCCAATCTCCTCATTTCGTCCTCCCCCCGGTGTCTCGACGACACCGAGAAACCAGAATCACGCCGCTACGAAAGATGACTCGTCCTCGTGAACAGGCACGAGGCCTTCGGCAAGCCCGACAAGCCGACTGGACTCAATGTGCACACGCCGTACCAGGACACCACGCGTATCTGTCTCTGAACGAGAGTGATAAGTATCTATACATCAGCAGCTTAAGACCTCGTGCCCCGTGCCGGTATTCCTCAAGAGGCCATGGAGATCCAGAATTTCCGTCGACAGATCCAAACAGTTGAAGTCTTGTACCCTCTGTCGCAGTCTTAACCGTCCCGCCCAGCCTAGGCGCCAGGGGCCTTGACCAGCTGCTTGAGCATCTCGCGCGCGGTCGCGGCCTCCGCGCTGTTCGGCGAAAGCGCGATGAATTTTTCGAGGTGGCTTTTCGCTTCCGCGGTGTCGCCTTCGTTCACGTAGACCAGGGCCAGATAGTAGTGAGCCAGCGGCTGGTTCGGATCGACTTCGAGCACCTTCAGGAATCTCGCCTTGGTCTTTGCCTTGTCGTTGGCATCGTAGGATTCGAAGGCCAGCTTCAGGAGGCCGTTCTTTGCAATGGCAGGTTCCACGACAGCCAGACCCACCAGCGCCTCCACGAGCCTGTCGTTGTCGCCCAGAGTCAGGCAGGCATTGTACCGAAGCCGAATCGCGGCCGCGTTCCTCGGATCCACTTTGAGGATGGCCTCCGCAGCCGTTGCCGCCTCTGCGTTCTTGCCGATCTTCAGAGCGGCCGTGGCGAGCCCGAGTTGCGATGCCTGGAGGCTCGGGTCGATGTTGATGGCCTCCTGGAACTTCGCAAAGGCGCCCGCATTGTCTCCCGCCTTCACAAGGGCGACCCCTTCGTTATGGAATTTCTTCGCTTCCTCGGCGCGACGCCCGACGCTCTCCAGATCCTTCAGCGCCTCGGCGGCCTTGGCGTCATTCTTCAGGTTGCGGTAGGCCTGCCACCGCGTCATGAGGACAGCCTCGCCCTTGTCGCCGAGGGCCATGGCCTTCTCGGCCGCTTCCGCCGCCTCCTGGTTGTGTCCCGTCTGCACCTGTACCGCCGCCAGGGCCGCCCATGCCTGAGTCGGCTTGGGGTCTTGTCCCACGGCCTCCTTGAATTTCGTCTCGGCCGTGGCCAGATCCTTGGTTCTGAGGGCGATGACGGCCGCGTTGAAGGCGAGGATTGCCGGCTCCGACGTCGAGGCCGGGGCCGAACCCGCACTGCCAACGTCGGGCGTCGTCGCCACGGCCATCTTCCATTCAAAATGTTCGGATCCCAGCTTCTGCCAGGTCTGGTCGATCTCGAGGGTCTGATACCCGGCCTTCTCGAACCGGTAGTGGTAGGTCACATTGACGACGTCGAAGTCGATTGTGAAGGTGCCTCTCCTGTCGGTCGTCATGGTTGCCCTGAATTTCGGGACCTGCTGAGACGTGGCGGTCACGGTCACGCCCTGAAGCGCCTTGCCGTCCGGGCCGACGATCTTGCCGACGAGCCTTCCCGTATCCTGTGCGAAGGCCAGAGCCGGGAACATGCCGATCAGAAACAGGAGCCATGCCATCGTGCGCTGGCTGGTGGACATCGTGGTTACCTCTCTTGCGACTCGAATGCGGAAGTATGAATGACAGGGATCTCTTGCGCTACGACAAGCGATGATACCTCCGGGCACGGCGCTGTCAAGGTCTGGCGGGTGCGTCTGACCGCCGCGGTGGAGCCCTCTTGTGCGGGCGCCCGACACCGGGTACAACTGTCGCGACGCGCAGGGTGAGGCGCTGCGCCGTTCGTCCGGGAGAACAGCCGGTTCCGAATGCGAGTGTCTTCCAGGCGGTCGATCTCCGAGGTGGCTGCGATGGCACGATGCCCCGATTCCTGGATGCTCCATTCGCGCCACGTCCGGGCCTGCCTGGGCGTGATCGTGGGGCTCGCCTTGGCGCTTCCGGTCGAGGCGCAGGTGTCGACCGACGGCAC
>JAPKZP010000675.1 GCA_026393735.1 Acidobacteriota bacterium | reverse complement strand
GGGCCCATCGGATTCCCGGCGGCTGCCGGAAAGCCTGCCGAGGCTCCGGCATCCTACCGTCAATCCGGCACACCCACCCGCTCGGCTGAGCGGGCCCCGAGGGCAGCAGACCCCGCCGCCCCCATCCGCCACACGCGCCCCAACCAGACGGCCACGTCATCGACGAGCGTGTAGATGTAGGGCAGGATGACCAGCGTCAGCACGGTGGACGTCGTAAGCCCGCCGATGACCGTCCTGGCGAGGGGATAGTAGTACGCCCCGCTGATGCCCGAGCTGCCGACCGCCAGCGGCACGAGGCCGAGGATGGCGGTGGCCGCCGTCATCAGGATGGGGCGCATCCGCTCGCGGCCGCCCTGGATGATGGCGTCGGCACGCGACAGGCCCTCGCGCCGCAACTGGTTCACGTGATCGACCAGCACGATGCCGTTCTTCACGACGATGCCCATCAGGATCAGCAGCCCGATCTGGGACATCAGGCCGAAGGGGGTGCCGGTCAGGAAGTCGAACCAGACGGCTCCGAAGAGCGCGAACGGAATCGAGATCAGGATCGCGATGGGGTGCGCGATGGACTCGAACAGGGACGCCATGACGAGGTAGATCAGCGCGATGGCGAGCAGGAGGTTCACCAGCATCTGCTGGTTCTGCTGATCCTGCTGCTCCATCTGCTGGCCGAACGACCAGCTGAATCCCACGGGCAGCGCCATGCCGTCCATGGCCTTCCGCATCAGGCCCTGGGCCTCGCTGAAGTTCTTGCCCTCGTACGTGCCGCGGACGCTGACGCGCGTCTTGCGGTCTTGGCGCTCGATGGCCGTGGGCCGACGCACGACGGTGAATCCCGCCAGCGTGCCGACGGTCTGGCCGCGGTCGCCTCCCAGCACCAGGTTCTGCAGGTCGCCGGCGCGCTGCACGTCGGCCTCCCGCAGGCGCAGGACGACGTTCACTTCCTTGTCGCCGGCCCGGTACTTGCGGAGGCGCGTGCCGCTCAGCATGAAGCCGAAGGTCTGCGCGAGATCGCGCGGCGCCAGGTTGTAGCGGGCGGCGCGCTCGCGATCGAGCGACACCTGGACCTCCTGGCGCCCCTCCTCGGTGGACGACTTCACGTCCTGCACGTTCGGAATGGCCGACAGCCGCATGCTCGCGTCCGCGGCCAGGCGATCGAGGACTGCGATGTCGTCGCCGAAGAGGCTGACGGTGAACGACGTCGTGCTGCCGCCCGCTTCCGCATCGTCGTCGCCGAATCGCAGCTGCACGCCCGGGACGACCGGCAGCCACGCGCGGAGCGTCTTGCGGAACTCGCGTGCCTCGCGATCGTTCATGTCCTTGCGCACGAGGGTGATGGTCGTCTGCGCCTCGTTCTCGCCGAAGTACGAGTAGATGGACTCGAACCCGATCGACTTCTCGCGGGCGTAGAGCGCCTCCTCCACCCGGGTGACGACGCGCTCGGCATCCTCCTTGAAATGGAAGTCCTTGAAGTCGTACAGGATCCGCATCCGATCGTTCCGCCCGCCCGTGAACATCGCCGTCTCGAGACCAAGGACGAAGGGCCCGGCCGTGCTGGCGAGGACGACAATCGTGGCGGCGAATGTCAGCACACGGTGCCGGAAGGTCCAGCGTATGACCCACTCGTAGCGGTCCGTCAGCCACTCGATCCAGCGCGGGTTGTGCCAGGCGCGCCGGCTCAGGATGCGCGATCCCATGAGCGGGATCAGCGTGAGCGACACCAGCAGCGAGCAGAAGATCGTGAGGGTGATGGCGATGCCCACCTCCCCCAGCCAGATCTGCAGCTCGGTCTTCTCACCCACGATGAGCGGCAGGAAGACGATGGCGGTCGTCGCGGTCGCCGCGACAACGGCCATGGCCACGGCCGAGGTGCCCAGGATGGACGCGCGTTTCGCGTCGGCCATCTTCTCGTGGTACCGGAAGATCGACTCGAGGACGACGATGGCGTCGTCGACGAGCAGGCCGACGCCGAGCATCAGGCCCATCATCGAGAGCACGTTGAGGTTCTTGCCGAGGAAGTACAGCACCGTGCAGCTGGCGACGATCGAGATGGGGATGGCGAGGCTGACAATGAAGGTCGTGTCAAAGCGTCGCAGGAAGAGATACAGCACCACGATGGCGAGGATGCCGCCCACGATGCCGGCTTCCGTGAGCCCGCTGAGGGCCTGCACAATCTCGTCGGCCTGGTCCTGGAACACGAAGAGGTTCACGCCCTTCAGCAGCGGGTCCCTGGCGAGATCGTTCTGGATGAGGCGCGTCGCGGCGCCGGCCACGTCGACCGTGTTGGCGGTGGGCTCCTTGTAGACGGCGAGCGCGATCGCGAACTTGCGGTTGAGGTGCCGGCCGAAGTCGATCTTCGGCTCCTCGTACGTGATCTCGGCGAGGTCGCGGAGGCGAAGGGGCTCGACGCCGGCGCCGGACCCGGCGGCACCCGGGAACCCGCTGCGCCGCTCGCCGCCCTGGGGCCCCGGCGCGACCGGCATGTTCGCGATGGTGTCGAGATCCTCGAACGCGCCGAACGTCCGCACGTGCAGCACCTGGGTGCCGTCCACGATCTTGCCGATCGCGACGTTGAGGTTGCTGCCCTGGAGGCGCTCGACGAGGGCCCCGACGTCGAGGCGGTGCGACTTGATCCGGTCGAGGATCAGGTCGATCTGGACTTCGCGCGGCGCCACGCCGTTCAGCTCGACGCGAGCGACGCCGGGGATGCGGCGAAGCGGGTTGACGATGCGCTCTTCGAGCAGGTCGTAGTTGCGCGACAGGTCGATGCCGGGCGCGGACACGCGGGCCTCGACGACGGGAATCTGGGCCGTGTTGAACGTCTGGATGTTGATGCGCTCGATGTCGACGGGGAGATCTTTTCGGATCTGGTCGATCTTCTCGCCGACCTTCAGCCGGATCATCCCGATCGACTGGCCCCAGCTGAACTCGAGGTTGAGCTGCGCCGAGTCGGCGTTGGCCGTCGAGGTGAGCGTCTTCACCCCGGAAAGGGTCGAGAGCGCCTCTTCGAGCGGCCGGACGATCTCGCGCTCGACCTGCAGCGGGCTCGAGTTCGGGTACGGAACGTTGATGGAGATGAACGGCGCGTCCACGGTCGGCAGAAACGCGAGCGGCAGCCGCATCAGCGCCACGCCGCCGAGCACGACGAGGCTGACGAGCCCCATGAACACGGTGACCGGCCGGTGCACGGACAGTTCGGCGAGTCGCATGGCCCTACGCCTCCGCCGCCGGAACCGGAACCGGCGCCGGCTCCGGCGCGTACTTCTTCCGATCCATCACTAAGTACATCGTCGGGATC
>JAPKZP010000802.1 GCA_026393735.1 Acidobacteriota bacterium | reverse complement strand
CAGATCGAGGCGTCCTGGACGTCGGCGCCCTGGTGACCCGCCACGTGCCGTCATGGAACTCCCCGGACCGTCGGCACGTGCAGATTCCTGACCTGCTCGAGCATGCGTCGGGCCTGCCGGCGTGGACCCCGATCCATCGGACCTGCGCGGATGCCGACGCGGCCCTCGCTGCGATCGTCGACACGCCGCTCGACTATGCTCCCCGGACGCGAAGCGCCTACAGCGATCTGGGCTTCATCCTGCTCGGCTTCATTCTCACGGCCCTCGCCGGGCGGCCTCTTGACGCGCAGTTCGACGATCTCGCCCGCGCGCTTCAGGCCCCGGATGGCGGGACCCCGCTGACCTTCACTCCCCCGGCGACCTGGCGTGGCCGCATCGCGCCCACGCGCATCGACGAAATTCGAGAGCGCCTGCTCGTCGGCGAGGTGGACGACGCCAACGCGTGGGCATTGGGCGGGGTCGCCGGTCACGCGGGCCTGTTTGGCACCGCCGGAGCGGTAGGGGCCTTTGCGCGCCGGATCCTGCACGACCTGGCGCCCGCGGATGCCGGGGCGACGCGGATCTGGCGCGCGGAAACTCTGCACGCGTGGTTTACCCGATCGAACGTGCCGGGCAGTTCGCGCGCCATGGGCTGGGATACCATGCTGCCCGCCTCGTCGTGCGGCACGCGCATGTCGGCCTCGGCCGTCGGCCACACGGGATTCACGGGCACGTCACTGTGGCTCGATCGCGATCGAGGGATCTATGCCGTGCTGTTGACCAACCGAGTCTACCCGGTTGCTCAACCCAACGATGGCATGCAGACGGTTCGGCGGGCCTTCCACGATGCGGTCGTGGAGGCGATGACGCCGTGATGCTGACGCCCGTCGACTGAACCATCGCCGTCTCCCGGACGTCCCAACGCCCCGGGTGGCAAACCTCCGTTCAATAGCTCCAAAACTTGTGGCTTCTCCGCGGATCCGGAGGGGTGGGCCGGGAGCCCGGATGGACCGCTGAGCGGGGAAACCGACTGCCATTCGTCCTCGGCGCACGCGCAGGCCTGCGCCAGACTGCGCCAGACCACGCACGTCCGAGCGGCCCCGCCCTATGCGTCATCGCGGAGGAACCGCGCGGCGAGGACCTTCCGCATGCCTGGCGCGCCTTTTGTATCACCTGCTGCGGGGACCGGCGCCCGTCTGGCGGCTGGCCCGAGAACGACGCGCCCGCAGAGAGAAGACTATGAAACGACGCAACATCGGCCCGTCCACCACTTTACCGGTCCAGTTCGGCCTCGTGGCCCTGCTGGCGCTCGCGGCGCTTGGCGTCGCGGGGTGTGAACAGGCGCTGCAGATGGCGCCCTCGAACTCGACGATATCGCTGTCTGCTTCGTCGACCGCCGTACCGTTGAACGGATCGCTCACGATTACCGTCACCGTCACGGACGGCACCGGGAAGGCCGTCAACGACGGCACGCTCGTGAACTTCTCGACGACGCTCGGCACGCTCGACCCGACATCGGCGCAGGTCGTCAACGGCCGCGCGACGGTCCACCTGCTTGCCGGCTCTGTGTCCGGCCTCGCGACGATCACGGCGACGTCCGGCGGTGTCTCTGCGGGCGCGCTGAGCGTGCGCATCGGCCCTGTCCCGACACGCATTGTCCTGGCGGCATCAGCGACCGGCGGCGGCGCCGTGTCCATCCTGGCGACCGTCTTTGACAGCGCTGGGATCGCGATGGCGGGCGTGCCGGTGAACTTTACGACGTCCGCGGGAACGCTGGCGAGTACCGTCGCCTACGCGGACGCACTGGGCCAGGCCTTCACCACGCTCTACACGACGACAGACGCCATCGTGACTGCGGAGTCATCGGGCGTGCGGACGACGATTGCCGTCCGGCCCGGAGGAACAGGCACCCTGACGATCAACATTGGGATGAATCCTGCCGCGCCGGTGCGCAACCAGAACATCACGTTCACCGCGACCGTGACGGTTCCAGGGACGTCCGCCCCTCTGATCGACCACTACGAGTGGGACTGGGGCGGCGGGTATGTCATCGTGACGACGGGCAATGTCGTGACGCGCGCCTTCGAGGTGGAAGGACGGTACGGCGTGACCGTCAAGGTCTACGGCTTCGACGGATCGGTTGGCGTCAGCCGCATCGAGTTCTACGTCGACTGACAGATGATGCCGGCGCGGGTCCGGGTCCGGACGGCCACGGGATAGTGCCGTTGGACCGGGCCCCGCCGGCACGAACCTCTGGCCGAGATCCGGACTGCACTATCCAGGCGGTCTGATGCCAGGCCCGATCGGGCCTGGTCCGCCGGGCGCGCCACCGCCTGGCCCTCCCCGGCCACCACCTGGACCTCCCCGTCCACCCCCGCGACCGCCAGGCCCGATCGT
>JAPKZP010000285.1 GCA_026393735.1 Acidobacteriota bacterium | reverse complement strand
TCCACCGGCGCGCCGCGGCGTACTCGGGCGACGTTGACGACACCTGGTCGCCGTGCACGACGCCCCAGATGCCTTCCATGTCGACGGAGATGTAGCCCTTCGGTCCGGCCTTCTGGGCGGATGCCGGTTGCAAAACGG
The DNA here is from genome assembly GCA_026393735.1 of Acidobacteriota bacterium. GTDB lineage: Bacteria > Acidobacteriota > Vicinamibacteria > Vicinamibacterales > JAKQTR01 > JAKQTR01. Next base: position 5,072 of record JAPKZP010000285.1, on the reverse strand, counting down.
CCACGCACAGGGCGGCCGCGCAGAACAGGATGGCAGCTTTCCTCATGAGGTCCTCCAGAGTTACCGGGCGCGGTAGACGAGGGACACCCTACAACGCGCGAAGGCGTTCGGCAAGAGCGGAAGAGATGCGCGCCGCGATAGAAGCGCCGGAGGGGTGTGCCGTCAGACCTTCATCCCGGCCCAGAACCCGTCGTGGATGGCGCCTGCCAGGGTGCCCGTGCCGGTGTCTGAACAGTCGCCCGCGACGTGACACTCGAGGCCCCGCGCCTGAATCTCCTGCACGAAGGTAGCATTGCGGCGCGTCCCAGCGGCGACGACCACGGTGTCGCAAGGGATGGCCAGCGTGGTGTGATCTGGGGTCGCGACGCGTAGCCCATCCGGCTCAACTGATTCCACGACATGGCGCGTCAGCACGCGCACGCGGTAGCGCGGGAGTTCTGCGTTGATGAATGGCAGGATCGTCGCCGACTCGCCGGCGGCTATCTTCTCGAGCATCTCGACGATGGTGACCTCGATCCCCAGGGGGCCGAGGAACAGCGCCGTCTCGACGCCCACCGATCCGCCGCCGACAATGACGGCTCGGGGTCCAACCCGGGCAGTGCCCGCCAGCACGCTCCAGGCGCTGACGACCGACGCGCGATCCATGCCCGGCACGGGCGGCATCGTCGGCGCCGAGCCCGTGGCAACGATGACCGCATCGGGCCGGATCTCGTCGAGGAGGACGTCGATGGGCGCGTCAACGCCGAGCCGCACCTCGACGCCCTCGCGGGCTACTTGTGTCGTCAGATAGTGCGTGAGGCGCGAGAGTTCGTGTTTGAACGGCGGCGCCGAGCAGAGCGGCAACTGCCCCCCGAGCCGCGGCTCGCGCTCGGCCAGCATGACCCGGTGCCCACGGCGCGCCGCCACATGCGCAGCTTCCATGCCCGCGGGGCCGCCGCCAATCACCAGCACACGGCGAGGCGTCGGCGCGGGCACCACCGTGACCGTGTCGATTTCGCCGACGGTCGGGTTCACGGCGCAGCGCAACGGCTGGCCCGACATCAGGCTGCTCGCGCAGTGGTTGCACATGATGCACGAGCGGAGGTTGTCTACCTCCCCGCGTTCGACCGCGTGAGGCCAGTCCGGCTCCGCGATGAGCCCGCGCCCGATGGCTATCAGGTCGGCCTGGCCCGAGGCGAGCACGTTCTCGGCGAAGTCGGGATCGAGGATGCGCCCCACCGCCGTGACCGGCACGTGCGCGACGCGCTTGATGCCGGCGGCCAGGTCCACGAAGCACCCGTACGGCTGCGTCCCCATCGCGGGAATCGTGTCGCCGATCGAACCATGGTTGGCCAGCGCCACGTGGAAGGCGATCACGCCGGCCTCTTCCAGCCAGCCCGCCAGCACCTGGGCCTCCTCCAGCGTGGGCCCACCCTTGCCCATCGGGGGATCGGTCCGGATGATCGACAGCTTGTACTCGATGGGCAGATCGGGCACCGCCTCGCGGATGGTGCGGACGATTTCGAGCGGGAAGCGGGCGCGGTGCTCGAGCGGTCCGCCATAGGCGTCGGTCCGCCTGTTCAGGAGGCCCGACGTGAACATCCCGAGCAGGCGGTCTCCGTGGAGATGGATGAGATCGAACCCCGCCTCCCGCACGCGCAGCGCCGCCTGCCGGAAGCGCTCGCGTATGACGGCGAGGTCGTCCAGCGTCAGCCGGTTGCAGTAGTCGTCCATGTCGGCGTGCAGCTGCTGCATCGCCGCCTCGCGCCCCCCGGCCTTCAGCAGCCGGCCGATCTCCGCGGTGTCGTATTCCTGGTGGAAGAGCTGGGCGGCGATGCACGCGCCCTCCGCGTGCACCTCGTCCACGAGCTGCCGCAACCCCGGCACGAACGAATCGTCGTACACGTACGGCGTCGGCGCGAAGCTCGGCTGGATTGATACGTCCCCGATGATGACGAGACCGGCGCCGCCACGCGCGATGTTCCGGTAGAAGGTGCGCGCCCTCGGCGTCACCATGCCCTTCTCCTCGTAGCCGGTCGTCATCGGCGGGAAGACGACGCGGTTGCGGAGCGTGAGCGGGCCGAAACGGATGGGCTGGAACAGGAGGCGGTCCGGCATGAAATGGCTCCCCGTCAATCCTCCGGTTCCAGGAGTCTCGGGATCAGGTCCATAGAAGTCTCAAGGTCAGGTCCATAGCATGGGCTTAGATCCAAGAGCATGGATAAGGCTGCGTTTTGGACCTGACCCCGTTTTACAGGCGCGCGAGCACTTCGTCGGCCACGCGCTCGGCGGATTCCATCGCGCCCTCCATTCCGGGCGACGTGAACGCCGTATGCTCGCCGGCGAAGTGCAGGCGCTGCCAGGGGTTCCCCATCACCGGCTTCAGGCGCGTCGCCTGGCCGGGCAGGTAGTTGGAGTAGGCGCCCTTCGAATAGGGATCGCGGGCCCACGACATGATCCGCGCCACCTCGACGTTGTCCTTGGTCGACGGCCTGATGCGCGCGAGCTCGGCCTTTACGAAGGCGATCTGATCCGCCTCCGGCATGGCGTCGAGCTTGATCGCGGACGCTCCGTCGATCCAGCACGTCAGGCTCATCAGACGCCCGTCCGGGTCGCGCTGCGGGAAGATGCGCTCGATGGGCGTGTCGGTCCACATGAGCGGCGGCAGCTTGTCCTCGTCCCAGAACGACTTCTTGGGCACCAGGAAGTACTGCGTGATCGCCGTGTAGGGGATCTGCTCAACGGCTTCCTTCTGCGCGCCCTGGAACGGCGGGTCGACCGTGATGCCGCGCAGCACCGAGAACGGCACGGTGATGACGCAGTAGTCGGCCTTGTAGGTTGCGCCGCTGGCGCACGTGACCTCGACGCCATTCTGTCCGGACGAGATCTTCGTCACCGGGCTGCCCTTGTGGATCGGGCCCTTGATCGCCGTGGCGAGCTTCTCCGGGATGCGCGAGTTGCCGCCCGGGCTCTCCATCATGCCGCGCACCTTCGTATCGCGCCGCCGCTGCGCCTCGCGCAGGGCCCAGAGCGCCGACGTCGTGGAGAGGTCGTTGTTGTTCGAGGCGATGTTCATCAGCCGCAGGGCCTCGGGCGACGCGCCCTGGCGCCTGAGGAACTCGTCGAGGGGAATGTCGAGGTCCGCGTGCTTCGGCGACGTCCAGGCGTGGCCGTCTTCGAGCGTGAGGTTCTTCCCCGCGTAGAACCCGACGAGCAGGCCCGGGAGGATCTCGCGCTCGGCGCCCACGAGCTTGTTGGCGGCCGACCCGGCCCAGTCCGCGGCGATCACGTTCTGGCCGTTCACGTATTCCAGTTCCGAGGTCTCGAAGTTCTTCATCGGCACGATGGGCGCATCAAGCGCTTTCGCGATCTTGAGCAGCCGTTCGTAGCTGGCGCCCAGCACCGGCCCGCCCGCGTCGGGCTTCCCGACCACGTCATCCATGGTGTAGATCCGTCCGCCGATGCGATCCCGCGCCTCGACGAGCGTCACGGCGATCCCGCGCTCTTCCAGCAGCAGCGCCGTGGAGATGCCGGAGAGCCCGGCGCCCACGATGACCACCGACCCGCCCGGGGCCTTGCTCCCTGAGCAGCCGAGCCACGGGAGCGTCAGCGCCGTGCCGCCCGCGACCTTCAGAAACGTGCGCCGATCCACGGGCGCGCCCGGTGCCATCGACCGATCGGATGCCTGCGACATGTCGCGTTCCTCCTTGGGACCCGGGGGCGCCGCGCGCACGCGGTGATCGCGGCGCGGGCGACGGCCGGCAGCGCGCCGGCCCGGAATGTGGACATTGTAATAACAATATGATAAATACTCAACCTGTCTCCTGCGGGACCATGTTCCACACGCCACGTTCACTCCGCCTCGCCTGCCTGATACTCGCTACCGCCTGCCTGCCGCTCGCGGCCGCCTGTGCCCCGGTCCCTCCGGACGGGCCCGCTGCCGCAGCGACCGCCACGTGCCGCGACCTCACGCCAGACCGGCCCCGCGGCGCCACGCGCCATCTGCACGACGAGCGCCGGCTCATGGGCACCGCGTTCCAGATCCGCGTGATCACCAGCGACGTCTTCCGCGGGGGCGCCGCCATCGGCGCGGCGTTCGACGAAGTGGCGCGCCAGGAAGCGCTCTTCAGCGAGTACCAGGCGTCGAGCGAGATCAGCGCCATCAACCGCGCGGCCGGCCAGTCGCCGGTCGAGGTCGATCCGGAGGTGTTCGGGCTGCTGCAGCGCGCCTCGTGGGTCTCGGCGGTCACACAGGGCTCGTTCGACATCACGTTCGCGAGCTGCGGAGGGCTGTGGTCGGTGCGTAACGAGCGCATCCCCGACGACGAGAGCATCGCGGCGTGCCTGGAGCACGTGGGCTACCGGAACATCCGCCTCGACGGGCGCCGCTCGAGCGTCTTCCTCCCGACCGCCGGGATGCGCATCGGCCTCGGGGGCATCGCCAAGGGCTACGGCGTCGACCGGGCCGCCGACGTTCTCGTCGAACGCGGGATCACCAGCTTCGTCGTCGACGGCGGCGGCGACATGCGCGTCGAAGGCACCGACGTCGAGGGCCCCTGGACGGTGCACATCGCGCATCCCAGGCATCCCGGCCAGATTTTCGAAACCATCCGTCTCAGCCACGGATCGATCGTCACCTCGGGCGACTACCTGCGCTACTTCGAGCGTGACGGCGTCCGCTACCATCACATCATCGATCCGACGACGGGCCGCCCGGCCCGGCGCTCGGTGTCCGTGACCGTGATCGCGCCCACCGCGACCGAGGCCGACGGCCTGGCCACCGGCCTCTTCGTGCTTGGACCCGATCGCGGCATGGCCGCGCTGGCGTCCCTGCCCGGCGTGGAAGCGCTCTATTTTGCCCCCGACCTGACCGTGCACGCGACGCGGGGATTCCCGCGGGGAACACAGACCGGTCGCACCAACGAGGGCCCCGACAGTGAGTAGGACGAAACGATGAACCAGCAGCCGGCTCAGCGCGCGGTGACGACGATGGCGTCGCCCATGATCATTTCGCAGAACGAACCTTTCATCACGAAGCTCGCGTTCGTCGTTGTGGCTCTGGTCCTGGGCGTGATGTGTTTCGTGGCGCTCAT
>JAPKZP010000202.1 GCA_026393735.1 Acidobacteriota bacterium | reverse complement strand
TCGGCCTGAGTAGGAAAAGGTCGGCATCTCGCATGTCCTTTACGAATCGTCCATGCCCGGGCGCTACCACCGCGCCTGGGACTCGGCGTGGCCCCGGCTCTGCGCGGCAGAGCGCCCCAGGCCGGCCCCGGCCACGACGCCCGCGCCGCGCTGGATCATCTCCGTCAGTTCGTCCCGCATCGACGAGGCGTTGCGCGCCACTTCCATCGTGATCGCGCCAGCGTAGTAGAGGCTCGCCAGCGCCTGGTTCAGGGTCTGGGTGCCGATCTTCTCCTGGCCGGCCTGCATGCTGGCGTAGATCTGATGGATCTTGTCGTCGCGGATCAGATTGCGGATCGCGGGCGTCGGCACGAGGATCTCGACGGCCACCACGCGGCCGCGCCCGTCGGCTTTCGGCAGCAGCTGCTGGCAGACGACCCCTTCCAGCACCATCGACAGCTGCGTCCGGATCTGGGACTGCTGGCTCGAGGGAAACACGTCCACGATGCGGTTGATCGTCTTTGCCGCCGAGTTGGTGTGCAGGGTGGCGAACGTCAGGTGCCCCGTCTCGGCGATGCGCAGCGCGGCTTCCACCGTCTCGAGGTCACGCATCTCGCCGATATACACGACGTCCGGGTCCTCGCGCAGGGCGGCCCGCAGCGCCGGCCCGAAACCGTGCGTGTCGCTCAGCACCTCCCGCTGGTTGACCAGGCACTTCTTGTGCGGGTGGATGTATTCGATGGGGTCCTCGATCGTGAGGATGTGCTGGTGGCGCTCGTCGTTGATTTTGTCGATGATGGCCGCGAGCGTCGTGCTCTTGCCGCTGCCGGTCGGCCCCGTCACGAGCACGAGCCCGCGAGGCCGGTCGGCCAGCGTGGCGATGATCTCGGGCAGGCCCAGTTCCTGGAAGCTTCGGATGTGCTCCGGGATCACCCGGTAGACCGCCCCGACCGCGCCGCGCTGACTGAAGACGTTGCAGCGGAATCGCGCCAGCCCGCGGACGCCAAAGGAGAAGTCCAGCTCCTGGGTCTCCTCGAACCGCTTCTTCTGGCCGTCGGTCAGCACGCTGTACGCGAGCTGCTTCGTATCGGACGGCGTGAGGTCCAGCAGGTTGAGGCGCTGGAGATCGCCGTTGACGCGCACCTGCGGGGGCGTGCCCGCCGTCAGGTGCAGATCCGACGCGCTCATCTCGATCGTGTACCGAAGCAGTTCTGGGAGTGTCGCCATCGCTCGTTGTCCTTCCAACACGGGAGGCCGGGTCCCGCCGGCGCTACAGCATCGTCTCGCGCAGGACCTCTTCAATCGTCGTGACGCCTTCTTTGATCTTGTGGAGCCCGCTCTGACGCAACGTCACCATGCCTTCTTCGACCGCCTTGCGGCGCAGCTCGAGGCCCGATGCCCCGACGAGGACGAGTTCGCGGAGGCCGTCGGTGACCTCCATGACCTCGTAGAGGCCGACCCGCCCCTTATAGCCCGTGCCGTTGCAGCGCGCGCATCCCGTGCCGTGCATCGGGACCACCGTGCGCGCGTCGTCGGCGCCGAACCCGATCTTGGTCAGCGCCGGCGGGGCGGTGGGGTTCGGCTGCTTGCACTGCGTGCAGACCCGGCGCACGAGACGCTGGGCGCAGATGAGGTTGACGGAACTCGAGACGAGGAACGGCTCAATGCCCATGTTCATCAGGCGGCTGATCGTGCTCGGCGCGTCGTTCGTGTGGAGCGTCGACAGCACCAGGTGGCCCGTCAGGGCCGCCTTGACCGCGATCTCGGCCGTTTCGAAGTCGCGGATCTCGCCGACCAGGATGATGTTCGGGTCCTGGCGCAGGAAGGCCCGCAGGGCGGCCGCGAAGTTCAGGCCGATGTTCTCGCGGATCTGGACCTGGTTGATCCCGGGCAGGTTGAACTCGACGGGATCCTCCGCCGTCATGATGTTCGTGTCGACCGTGTTCCGCCGCGCGATCGACGAGTAGAGCGTGTTGGTCTTGCCGCTGCCGGTCGGCCCCGTGACGAGCACCATGCCCCAGGGCTTCGTGATGGCCGCCTCGAAACGCGCCAGCGGCTCGGGCTCGAACCCGAGCTTCGTCATGTCGAGCATCAGCTTGTCGCGGTCGAGCAGGCGGAGGACGATCTTCTCGCCGAAGAGCGTCGGCAGCACCGAGACGCGGAAATCGAGCTCCTTCGAGCGCCCCTGATCGTTGTACCGGATCTTGATGCGCCCGTCCTGCGGCAGCCGCTTCTCGGCGATGTCCAGCTTCGCCATGATCTTGAGGCGGGACGCGATGGCATCGCGGAACTTCAGCGACGGGTTCATGATGTTGTACAGCACGCCGTCGACGCGGTAGCGAATCCGGTACTCCTTCTCGTACGGCTCGATGTGGATGTCGCTGGCGCCCTTCTGGATCGCGGACATCAGGAGGACGTTGACCAGCCGGATGACCGGCGCCTCCTCACCCTGACGCGCCAGCGCTTCGACGCTGATTTCGTCGAGATCCTCGAGCACCTCGACGTCCCCGTCGAGGCCCGTCGGCATGTCGTCGAGCACGCGCGACGCCATTTCGAGGGCGCTCGGCTCGGCGGGCTTGACCGCGTAGTACTTCTGAATCGCGTCCTGGACCGCCGATTCCGCCGCGACGACGGGCTCGATGTTGTAGCCCGTCATGAACTTGATGTCGTCCATGGCGAACACGTTCGTCGGGTCCGTCAGGGCGACCGTCAGCGTCGCGCCCACGCGGCTGAGCGGGATGATCTGGTACTTCTGCGCCGTCTCGACCGGCACGAGCTTGATGATCGACGGATCGATGTCGAACTGGGCGAGATTGATGGACGGCACGCCGTACTGCTTGCTCAGCAGGCCGGTGATGTCGTCGTCCTTGACGAACCCCAGCTTGACGAGGGCAGACCCCAGCTTGCCTCCCTGGGCCTTCTGGAGGTTCAGGGCTTCCTGGAGCTGTTCCGGCGAGATTCGTCGCTCCTTCAGGAGCAGTTCACCAATGCGCAGAGCCATGGGTCAGTCTGACGAGGTCCGGGGTGACATTTCCTGTCGCCCTTCTACGTTAATCGTCACTTCGAAGACGTTTCTTGCGCACAGCAGGCCGCCGGTCCGGAGGATCTGCACGCAACGAGGCATCATTTTTTGGTCAAACAACCAAATATGCGCCAATCCCCTCCCAGCCGGACCACAGCAAGGCCTACCCCGACGTCTTCTTTTCGGCACTTCCCGCCTTCCGCATCAGGAACCTGACGCACGCGGGCCGGTTCTTCCCCTGAGGTATGCGAGACCGTCGCCATCTCGGCCCTTTGTCAGAGCGGAACATGCCGGGCCCCGAAATCGTCTAAACTTGGAGAGTTGCTTGCCTTCCACCGTCCGGGCCGAGGGGTTGTCCTCCAGCGTGATGGCAGTATTTTCCACAAGAGGCTTCGCACATGAGTGAAACGCCTGCCGCTCCGCAGGCCCCGACGACGGGCCTGAGTCTGATGGCCAGAATCTGGGGCATCCTGTCCGCCCCGCGCGAAACCTACGCAGACGTGGTGGCCCGGCCCCGCTGGTTCGGCATGATGGCGGTCGTGATCCTGGTGACCATTGTCTGCACCGGGGGCTTCCTGACGACGAGCGTGGGCCAGCAGGCGTACCTCGACAACCAGGTCCGTGCCACCGAGCGGTTTGGCGGCCAGGTGAGCGAGGCCCAGTACGCCCAGATGGAGAAGATCGGCAAGTATGCCGCGCCGATCACGGCCGCCTCGATCCTGGTGTTCAGCCCGCTCATGACCCTGGTCATCGCCGGGATCCTGTTTGCGGTGTTCAGCGCGGCCCTGGGCGGGGATTCCTCGTTCAAGCAGGTGTTCACGGTCGTCGTCCATGCGAGCGCGCCGACCGTCGTCCAGCAGCTCTTCGTCACGCCGCTCAATTATGTGCGTGAGACGATGTCGAGCGCGACGAACCTGGCCGTGTTCCTGCCGATGCTGGACGAGGGCAGCTTCCTCGCCCGTCTGCTGGGCATGATCGACCTGTTCCTCATCTGGTGGATGATCGTGCTGTCGATCGGCCTCGGCGTGCTCTACAAGCGCAAG
>JAPKZP010000146.1 GCA_026393735.1 Acidobacteriota bacterium | reverse complement strand
TCGCGATCCAGACCGTCGCATCGAGCCCGGTGATGGTTCGCGGCATCGCAAAGCCGATGCGGTCTCCGAATCCGTAGAAGAGATTCAGGTTCAAGGCGAACAGCAGGCTGAGTGCCCAAAACGGCCGTCGCCATTCGGGCAGCGCGGCGGCCGCGAGCGCCAGCAGCGGCACGATCATGAAGAAGTGGTTCTCGTGCACGCCGACGGCGACCATGAAATAGACGAAGTACACCCACGCGCCCACGAGGGAGAGCCGCGCCACGTCCCGCACCCGTCGACCCATCCACAGGCCCCATGCGGCCGTCGCCACCACCAGCAGCGTCGCCGCAAGCCGAGGGTTTGGGTACCCGAGCTGAACGAGCGTCGAGATCGCCAGAGGCCGCCTCACGGGCGCCAAAAAGGCGTTCAGTGCGCCCCCGAGATCCTGGATCGCATAGATGGCCCGCATGACGTACGTCACGATCCACCCGGCGTTCGCTGCCTGGCCTGAGAGCATGTCGTGACGGCCGAACGACGCCATGGCCTGCACGAAGTTCGGCCAGGCGCCCGCCAGCACCGTCGGCGCCAGCACGACGGCGACCGTGGCGGCCGCGGCCCCGATGGCGGCCAGCACGCGTCCCCAGGAGGACAGGCGACGCGCTGACGCGGGAATGGAGAGGAGCGCAAGCGCGACGACCGGCGCAAGGAACACCGCCTGCGGTTTCGTCAGAATCGCGAGAGCCATGAGGCAACCCGCAAGGGCCGCAGATCCCGCGCACGCCGCGACAAGCGCCGCGAGAGCGGGCAGCGCAAACAGCGCATCGAGGTACCCGAGCACCGGTGTGGCCACGAGCGCGGCCGGGTTGAGCCAGAACGCGACGACGGCGTAGCGCGCGGCTTCGTGGCTGAGGCCCCGGCGCACCGCCATCCACAGCACCCACGCGATCCCGACCTCGGCCGCGACCGGGACGGCCTTGACGCAAGCGGTGAGCGCGGCCGTATCGGGATACGCCGGGACCGCGGTCCGGTACAGCAATCCTGCGATCCCTATTTCATAGAGGGCAACTGGCGGGTAGTCCACGGTCGTCCGGCGTCCGTCGTACTCGAGCAGTCGCCGTTCCGGAGGCACGCCGCCGACGCCGTACATGGCGGACACCGGGCCGGTCGCCGCCTCATGGCTCCAGATCTTGAAGACCGATACGTCGCCGGTTCCCGGCAACGGGAGGGCCGCCACTCGGATCAGCAGACCCGCCCACAGTGCCACAACGAACACCCGGTGAGACATCGTGGCGGGTCTCCCTTCAGTGCACCCAGCGATTCGAATCTTCCGATCGACCGCCCTTGTGTACGTCGAAGCGTTTCCGCAGGCGCGCCATGCGCCACCGCAGCACCTGCGACCGGACCGACGAGCCCAGGTCGGTGCGGCGTCCCACGAGGTACAGATACCCCACGACGAGCCCGCCGAGGTGCGTGGCGTGCGCAATGCCGCCCCGCGTCTCCGTCACCGACGAGAAGAACGAGATCGCGCCGATGATAAGGACGAAGACCCTGGCCGGGATCGGGAACACGAAGTACATGTAGATCGGCCGCGTCGGATACATCAGGGCAAAGGCGAGCAGCAAGCCGTAGATGGCCCCGGAAGCTCCAACGGTCACAGCCTGGTAGATGTCGGCGGCGAACCCGAAAGGCAGCAGCGATAGCAGGAGCGTCGTCGCGGCGGCGCCGATCCCCGTCACGAAGTAGTACCGCGTGAAGAACCGCGTGCCCCAGAGACGCTCGAGGTCCACTCCGAACATCCACAGCGCGAGCATGTTGAACAGCAGGTGGAACATGCCCCCGTGCTGGAACATGTAGGTCACCGGCTGCCAGATCCACCCGCGCTCCAGCACGAGGG
>JAPKZP010000576.1 GCA_026393735.1 Acidobacteriota bacterium | reverse complement strand
GGCGTGGAGACAACCCGAGGAGCTTTGCGGCCCGATCGTGGCGCCCGCCGGCCTGCTTCAATGCCTGCGCCACCAGTTCGCGTTCCTGCGACTCGAGATGCCGCGTGAGATCGAGGCCGCTCTCCGGCAGTTGCATCGGCGCGCGGGCCTCAGCGGATGCCGGCGTGTCAGTCTTCTGCCGAAGATCGGGGGGCAGGCTCGCGGCCTGGATGAGCGACGTGCGCTCGAGCGCCACGGCCCGCTCGATGACGTTTTCAAGCTGCCGCACGTTGCCCGGCCACTCGGCCGCCTCGAGCGTGCGGAGCGCCTCGGCCGTCACGCCGGTAACGGTCTTGCCTGCCCGCTCCGCGTACTTCGCGGTGAAGTGCTCGGCGAGCGGTGTGATGTCCTCGCGCCGATCCCGCAGCGGCGGCAGTTGAATCGGGATCACGTTGATGCGGTAGAAGAGGTCTTCGCGGAACGTCCCGTCCGCCACGGCCTTCGGCAGGTCGCGGTTGGTGGCGGCGATGATGCGGATGTCGGCCTCGATCTCGTCGTTCCCGCCGACGCGCCGGAACTTCCGCTCCTGCAGCACGCGCAGCAGCTTGACCTGCATCATCGGCGACATCTCGGAAATCTCGTCCAGGAACACCGTGCCGCGCTCGGCGGCTTCGAGGAGGCCCTTCTTCGTCACCGCCGCGCCCGTGAAGGCGCCGCGCATATGACCGAACAGCTCCGACTCGAGCAGGGTCTCGGGCAGCGCGCCGCAGTTGAGCGCCACGAAGGGGTGGTCGCGCCGGAGCGAGTTCACGTGGATCGCGCGCGCCACGAGTTCCTTCCCGGTCCCGGACTCGCCCGTCACGAGGATGGTGCTGTTGGTCGGCGCCACCGTCTCGATGAGGTCGAACATGTCCTGCATGGCCTTGCTGCGGCCGATGATGTTCGAGAACGCGAACGAGGTGCGCAGCGCCCGCTTGAGCAGCACGTTTTCCTGGCGGAGGGTCCGGCGTTCGAGGGCGTTGTTGACCTTGGCCTTGAGTTCTTCGACGTCGAAGGGCTTGGCCAGGTAGTCGTACGCCCCGAGCCGCAGCGCCTCGACGGCGGTCTCGGTCGAGGCGTACGCCGTGACCATGATCCCCACGATGTCGGGGTCCAGGCGCTTGGCCTCGCGCAGCACGTCCACGCCGCTCATCCCGGGCATTTTGATGTCGCAAATCAGCACGTCGACGGCGTCGCGCTCGAGGATGGCGACGGCGGCCTGCCCGTTCTCGGCCAGCAGCACGCGATGCCCTTCCCGGCGCAGCACGATCATGAGCAGCTCGCGCATCGATCGCTCGTCGTCGACGACGAGGATCCGCCCGTGCGGACGGTCAGCGGTGGTGGGCGACTCACTGGCCATGAACTTGCTCATGCCTCGATCGCGGACCGCACCGGGAGACGAATCTCGACGGTCGTGCCGGCACCGATTTTGGACGTTACCTGGATCTCGCCGCCGTAGTCACTCACAATGCGATGCACGATGGCCATCCCCAGGCCGCTCCCCTGCGCGAAACTGCCGTGGAACGGCTGGAAGACCGAATCCAGCTCCGCTTCGGGGATCCCGACTCCCTCGTCCTGCACGATGAGGGTGGCGGCGGCATTGGCCGAGTCCTGGCGCGCGCTGAGACGCAGCCGCCCACCGTCGGGCATAGCCTTCAGGCCGTTGGTGGCGAGGTTCCAGATGATCTGGCGCACCTGCCCCTCGTCCGCTTCGCACCACACCGGAGCGTCCAGCGCGTCGATCTCCACGACGTGATCCGCCCGGACGTCGGCGCTGTTGCGCAGCAGCAGCCCGACGTACTGCAGCACCTGGCGCAGGTCGAGCCGCACGACCCCGAAGCGCTGCGGCCGCGCGTAGTCGAGGAAGCTGCGGATCGTGCGGTTCAGCCGCTCGGACTCCCGCAGCACGATGTCCATCAACTGCGCCTGCTCGTCGTTCAGGCTCAGCTCCTGCCTCAGGATCTGAATCGAGCCCGACATCGAGGCCAGCGGGTTCCGGATCTCGTGGGCGATGCCTGCGGCCATTTCGCCTACGGCCGCCAGCCGCTGCTGCAGGCGCGCGTCCCGCTCCAGGCGGCGGATGGTCGTCGTGTCCTGAAAGGTCACGAGCAGGCCCGACCGCCCGCTCGACGTCTCGAGATGCGTGGCGCTCAGGCCCAGGTCGATCTCG
>JAPKZP010000568.1 GCA_026393735.1 Acidobacteriota bacterium | reverse complement strand
CGGTGCGGCCACCATGGACGCACACGCGTGCCCTGACGGACGCGGCGGTCGAACTGCTCACGGACGCCGCCGGGCGCTCCGCGATCGTCAGGGCTCAACTCGAGGAACTCGAACGGGCAGACGTCGTGGTCTACCTGGTCGATTCCATGAACGATTCCGGAGACGGCATTCGAGCGACCCTGGAGTTCGTGTCCTGCGCGGCCGGTACCCGCTACCTGCTGGTGCGGTTGGATCGGTGGTGGCTGGGGCCCAACCAGCGTGTCGCCATGCTCGCCCACGAACTCCAGCACGCGCTCGAGATCGCGGCTGCGCCCGACGTCACGGACACCTCCCGCATGGTGCGCCTGTACCGGCGAATCGGGTGGGAGGCCGCGGCCGGCCGATTCGAAAGCGACGGCGCGCGCTCCGTAGGCAACCGCGTCGGACAGCAACTGGCCAGCGGCATTCGATGACCTCGCACCGCACGCGTCCCGCCGAACCAACCTCGGATCGCGTCGATCGATCCTGACTGTAGGGAATTCCGAATCCCGCCGTAGGGAGCGTGCCGGGCCACGACCCGTCTAACCGGTCGATGATGGTGCCCGGCACTGTCACGTCGGTTCGACTGGGTCGAAGGAGGGTGTCATGCACTCCGGGGAATCGAAGGCCGCTGGGTTCTCGGCCGACTTTTGCATCGGCGCATGGCTCGTCGAGCCGAGCCTGGACCGCGTGTCGCAGAACGGCACGGTCCTGCGCCTCAGGCCGCAACTCGTTGACCTGCTCGTCGTGCTGGCTCAGCACGCCGGCCGGACGGTGTCGAAGGAGACGATTCTGGCCAGCGTCTGGGCAGGCCAGCACGTGGCAGAGTCGGGCATGACGCGCTGCATCGCCGAGATTCGTCAGGCCCTGGGTGACGACGCGCACGAACCAACGATGATTCAGACGATTCCGAAGCGAGGGTACCGGCTGGTGGCGCCCGTCGTGTTCCTGGAGGCGAGCCCGGCGCCGGGAGCAGGAGGAGACACCGCTCCACCTCCCGTGAGCACCGAACCGATCGATCCGGCACGTGGGTCGGACGTGCCTGGGCAAGGGCCGCTTCGCGTGCCCCTGAGGATTCGCTGGACTGTTGGATCGATTCTGGGCGGTGCTGCACTGCTGGCCGTCACGCTGGGGGCGATCGGCTGGAGCCGGGTGCCCGTGCTGTCCGCACGCGACACGGTGCTGCTCGCGGACGTCACCAACACCACCGGGGACCCGTCGTTTGACGGGACGTTGAAGCTGGCGCTGGCGGTGCACCTGGGACAGGCGCCGTTCCTGCACATCCTGTCGGACGACCATGTGCGGACGGCGCTGACGCTCACGGGTCGGCCTGCCAGCCAGGCGGTGGCGGGCCCTGTCGCGCTCGAGGTGTGCCGCCGCGAAGGCGCGGCGGTGCTGCTGGCCGGATCGATCGCGCGGATGGGATCGCACTATGCCGTCGGCCTCGAGGCGATTGCGTGCAACAGCGGAGACTCGATCGCCCGCGAGTTCCTGGACGTCGAGAGCAAGGAGGGCGTGCTCACGGGCCTGGAAACGGCAGCGGCGCGCCTGCGCCGGAAGCTCGGGGAGTCGCGTGCCTCGCTCAGCCGTTACGACGTGCCCATCGTCCGGGCGACAACGCCTTCTCTCGAAGCGCTCAGAGCCTTGAGCCTCGGCGACCTCAACCGCGACCACGCGCGCCTGGGCGACGCCCTCGCGTTCTACCGGAGGGCGACCGAACTGGATCCCGAGTTTGCGCTGGCGTGGGCGCGGCGCGGGGCCGCCGCCGGCAACCTGGGTCTGCCTGAAGAGGCCACGCCCGCCTTCAGAAAAGCCTACGACCTGCGCGACCGCGTGAGCGAAGCCGAGCGGTTCTACATCCTGGGCCACTACTATCGTTTCGTCGCCGACGATCCGGACAAGGCTGTCGAGACCT
>JAPKZP010000585.1 GCA_026393735.1 Acidobacteriota bacterium | reverse complement strand
TCCGGCAGCGCGGGCGGGTTCCGGCCCGGGTTACTCGATGGGGATGCGGTAGGTCCGCGCGACCTGCTGGAGACCTTCGCGGATGCGACGCACGGCCGCCGCGCGCTCGGCCGGCGTCGCCGTGCGCGGGGTCCCCGCGAATCCGGTCGTGAGGTCGTAGCGATACTCCCGGTAGTTCGTGGCATCCGCAATGAAGAGCGACGAGCCGTCCCCGGCAAGCGAGCCGTACACCGGCCCGTAGCTTGATCCCACCACGATGGCGTCCCGTCCGTGAGACGCGCGCTCCTCGGGACGCTCTGTGAACAGCGGGCGTCCGAACAGCGGGTCGTTGACGGTCGGCCTTTGGCCGAGCATGTAGTAGAGGCTCGGCGTAATGTCGGTCGACATCGCGACCGCCTCCGCATCGACAGAGAGGTGCCGCAGCCAGGTCGGCAGATGCACCAGCAGCGGGATGCGGAGGATCTCCGGGTAGATGGTGTACGCGTGCCCGAATCGTCCGTCTTCGCCCAGCGAGTCCCCGTGATCGGAGGTCAGGATCACGACGCTGTCGTCGTAGAGGCCGAGTTCACGCAGCGCGTCGAGGAAGCGGCCGAACGCCGCATCGACAATCTTCACGCGTGAGGCGTACGGCGGGTAGAAGCCCGGATAGGCTTCGCCGGCCGGCACGGACTTCCCTTCGCGGGCGATGGCCGACACGTGGATGTTCTGGGGCTGGGTGTACGCGAAGACCGGCCGTGCCTCGGTAGGCGGGCGGCTGCGCAGGCGCGACTCCAGCTCTTCGAGGCTCCGCCGCGCGTCGTACGACATGTTCGGGATGCCCTTGTCGAGTTCGATCAGGCCAGGCCACGGGGCGAGTGCGCTCTGGAGCGGCCCGTCCACGCTGACGAAGCCCTGGTAGTTCTGCGCCTGCAGGAGCCGCTGCAGCGAATTGGCGCGGCCGAGCGTTGCCGGGTACTGCTGGTGAGGCACCATCGCGCCGGTCCAGATGGCCGGCTCCGAGAGGCCCGTCGCGCCGTAGCGCGTGAACGCCTTCCTGAAGACCACCGTGCCCGCGTCCTTCGCGAAACGATCAACCGCGGGCGTGAACGCGACGCTCGGGTTGTACGGCGACAGGTAGTCCGGGCGCAGACTGTCGATCACGATGATGAAGATGTGCGGCGCGCGGCCGGCGAATGGCGCGATGGGCGGTGCGACCCCGAGTTCGGGCACATCGATCGTCACGGTGCGTGAGATGTTGGTGTGCCGCTGCAGCAGGGCGAAGAACTGGCCCATGTCCACCGCCGGGCCGGCGTCCGTGGACGCCGACACCGCGGAACCCGGTTCCGTGCGCACGAGGTTGTGCAGGACGCGGAACGACACGTCGTAGCCCGCGTACCGATCGAAGCGCGCGAGGCGATCGTCGGGCCCGATGCCGAGCGCGGCCAGCGACGTGGGCGTCGTCGCGAGCACGCGGTAACCGAGGAGCAGCGCCACCGGGATCGCGAGCAGCATCATCGTCGAGGCGGCCGTGACAGGCCGCCGAATCGGCAACACGCCGTAGATCCAGGCGAACCCGATGCCCCAGATCGCAAGGGCCGCCATGGTCTGCACGAGGTAGTTCCAATCCAGCATGGCCGTCGATGTCGCCAGCACGTAGCCGAGCCACATCCAGAAGCCCAGGAGCCCGATGCGGACCAGGCGTGGCGTCCCGCGGGGCAGGCTGACGGGACTCACGGCGAGCTCGATGCCCGACCGGACCGGCTCGGACACCGGCCACAGCTTCACGGCCAGCCCGGCCGTCGCGAGACCGATCGTGGCCGCATAGGCCATCGCCATCACGAGCCCTGGCGTGCCCACGAAAGAAATGGCCGCGAAGACGACCGTACGAATCACGCCCACCAGGAGCACACTGGCGGCCAGCGTCACGAGCACGAACTCCGCCAGGGCGCGTCGTCGGGCAAGGCCCGCGATCCCTCGAATGAACACGAGCGCTGCAAAGCCGCCGAGAAACGCGACCAGATGGAGCCCCACGCTCCAGACGACGACGCCAGGCGTTCCGGCCGCGACGCCCGGCATCGCATCCACCCCGGCCGCACGCAGCCGCTGCGTGCCCGCGTAGAGAAGCGCCACGGCGACCGCCACGAGCGCGCAGGAGACAAACAGCCTCAGATCCTCGCCGCTGTCCTCGGTGCCCCATGTCAGTGCGCGCCGGGATCCGGCGAAATCGATGAGCGCCGTCCACACCGGCGGGATCAGCCAGATCGCGGCCCACACGAGGCTGCCGGACTCGTTGCGCAGGCCAGGCAGGAGGGGCGACACGACGAGCAGGACGCCGCCGATCGCGCCAGTCACCAGGAACCCGACGATCAGGAATCGCGTGCCGGGCTTGTAGCCGTCCGCGAGGGTCCACGCCCCGCACACGAGCGCGAGCCAGTACAGCCATGGATGCAGCAGCGCGAAGCCGCCGGTCCCCGGAATCACTTTGAGGTCGATGACCTGCTGGTAGGTGAACGGCAGGTACGCCATCAGGCAGTAGGCCGATGTCAGGAAGCAGAACGCCACGAACACCAGGCGCAACGACAGACACACCACGCTCGCCCCGGCCCTCATTTGGCCTCCCGGAGCGAGCGAAGGAGGGCTTGCGCATCGCGGTTGCCGGGGTCGAGTTCCAGTGCGCGACTGGCCTGCTGCAGCGCGGCATCAGCGTGCCCCTCCCGCTGCTCGACCAATGCCATCAGGTAGTGAAGGTCGCCGTACGTCTCTTTCAGGCGCAGGGCGTGCGTCAGGTGCGTCCGGGCGTCCGCCACCCGACCCTGCCGTAACGCGACCTGCGCGGCGACGAGCCGTGCATCGACGTCGTCCGGCGCGGACTTGACGGCCGCGGCGGCCGATGCCGCGGCCGCGCGCACATCCCCGGCCCGCAACGACAGCCTCGCCAGCCCGACGTTCATGTCGGCGTACTCCGGCGCGATCGCGGCGCCGGCTTCGTAGAGCGTCCTCGCCCGCTTCACGTCGCCACGGCGCTCACAGGCGAGCGCGAAGTAGAGCACCAGGTCGGCGTCGCGCTGGTCGAGGTCGTAGCAACGCTTGTAGGCGTCGAACGCCTGATCGGGCTGCCCCGCCGCCTCGTAGGCACGCGGCAACGCCGGGCAGGCATCGGTAGGCGTGGGAGCGATCGAGAGGTACTCCTCCCAGGCTGCCGCCGCGTCCTTCGGACGGTTGAGATGGCCGTACACCTTGGCAAGCCGCTCGGTCACGATGTGACCGTTCGGATCCTTGCTCTTCAGTGCCATCAGCGGGGTCAGCGCCGCTTCGTACTGCCCTGCTCGATAGAGGCGCTCTGCCTCGTCGCTCAGGCGCTGGACGGCTTCGACGGAGACCGCGGGTTCCGGCTGCGCGGCTCGCCCGCTGCCAGCGGCGACCGACGTGGCGGCGGTCGAGCCGATGGCGGCTGCGGGGGCGGCGGGTTCGGCGGCCGGGGAGATGACGAAGCTCCAGTAGTAGAGCGCCAGCACGATCGCCGACAGCATGACGCGAACAAGCGAGGCTGGCATGGGCGGCTAGAACTTGAGGAAGAGCTGCGCGCTCGAGCTGTACTGCTTGAGATTCACGCGGCTGTACCGTTCCTGGTCGTCGTATGCGGCACGCACGGTGAAGTCGAAGCGGCGCCCGAGTTGGAAGACCCATTCACCGGAGACGCCGCTGGAGTTGAGGATCAGGATGTCGTCAATCGTCTGGATTTCTTCCTTGGCCGCGCCATAGTGGTACCGCGCCCCGACGTACTGGCTATCGGCGTAGTAGTACCGCACGGCCCCGTGGTACGACGCGTTCGTCCCGAGGTCCTTGGGCGTGATGAAGACCTGGCCGGTCAACAGCCATCGCCCGACGTATTTCGATAGCGACGCGATGTAGATGTTCACGCCGGTCCCGAAACCCAGCCGGCTGTACCCGAAGCTGCCCTCGAAACCGCTGCCGAACGACTGGTAAAGGTGGATGCCCGCCCGGTATTCGGGATACCAGATCACGTTCGGTGACCAGCCGGCGTCGAGGTACATGTAGGTGCCCGGCCGCAGACGCGGGTACATCTCGAACTCGTACTGCTGGTCCGTCTGGTCCCATCGGTCGGCCTGCGCTGCCGTGAACGAGACCGAGCCGATCCCGGTCTTGCGGCGAAGCGAGAGCCACTGTTCCTGCCACGGCGTCCGCTGGTCGCTGAACCAGTCGCCGCCATAGCCCACGCCGACACCCCACGACCGCTGACTGTCCGCCAGCCGGCCGCGCATCTGCTTGCCGGCCGTGTTCTTCGGGTCGATCCGGAGCAACCGGTCGAGTTGATCGATCGCCTCGCGCGTGCGGTTCAGCCCGCTGAGCGCGCGGGCCCGAAGCAGCATGATGCTGGTGTCGCTCGGGTTCTTCCGGAGCAGCGAGTCGGACAGGTTCAACGCGAGATCGGGATGGTCGTCCCACAACTCGACGTAGGCGAGGCCCGACATCGCATCGTAGTAGCCCGAGTGGTCCGTGAGGACCTGGCGCAACTCCTGGCGCGCCTCCGGGTACCGGCCCTCCCACGACAGGATGATGCCGAGGAGCGTGCGCGCGTCGGGGTCATCGGGGTGAGTGACGAGCCGGTCCTGGAGAAACTTGATGGCCTCGGCTCGCTTGCCGCTGGTCGCCAGTTCGCGCGCCTGGAACAGGTAGTCCTGGGCCACAACCGGAGCCGGACCCGCAGCCAGAGAAGCCCAGACGGGCGTCGGCGCGACCAGCAGCAGTCC